>JBBSIY010000419.1:0-2662 GCA_038257785.1 Lysobacterales bacterium | reverse complement strand
GACGATCAGGCTGGTCACAAAGCACCATCCAAAGATCGCGCCGATGCCGATCAGCTGGGCCATCCAGGTGGCGTCGCCATTCGATAGGCACACCGCCAACAGGCCCCAGATGCCGACCACGCCGTGCACCGAAATCGCCCCGACCGGATCATCAATCTTCAGCTTGTCGAGGCCGACAATCGAGGCCACCACGATTAAGCCACCGATGCCGCCGACTAGGGTGGCAAATAGCGGGGTTGGGGTGAGTGGCTCTGCGGTGATAGCAACAAGGCCAGCCAGCGCGCCGTTGAGCGCCATCGTCAAATCCGCTTTGCCAAACCACAGCCGCGCTAGCACCAAGGCAGACACCACGCCGCCAGCGGCAGCCATGTTGGTGTTGACAAACACGCGAGCCACCGCATTCGACTCACCAATGTCTGACACCTTGAGCTCGGAACCGCCGTTGAAGCCGAACCAGCCGAACCAGAGGATGAACGTACCGAGCGTGGCAAGCGGAAGGTTAGCGCCGGGAATGGGCCGCACCTCGCCATTTGGACCGTATTTGCCTTTGCGCGCACCGAGCAGAAGCACGCCAGCCAAAGCGGCTGCGCCACCCGCCATGTGAACGATGCCCGAGCCAGCGAAGTCCTTGAAGCCGAGCACGTCCAGCCAGCCGCCGCCCCACTTCCAGTAGCCCTCGACCGGATAGATAAAGCCGGTAAAGACGATGGCGAACAGGAAGAAGCACCACAGCTTCATACGCTCAGCGACTGCGCCCGAAACGATCGACATCGCGGTGGCAACAAACACGACCTGAAAGAAAAAGTCGCTCATATTGGAGTAGTACGGCACGTCCTCTGCACCGGCAGCGACCGCCGCAAGCACGGCTTCGGCGCTGTTGTCATCCGCCCCGAGCATGCCGATGGCGGGAATGATGCCGTTGCCCTCGCCGTACATGATTCCGTAGCCGCACAGCATGTACATGATGCAGGCGACGGCATACAGACCGACGTTTTTAGTGAGAATTTCTGCCGTGTTTTTGGACCGCACGAGGCCAGCTTCAAGCATGCTGAAACCCGCCGCCATCCACATCACCATCGCGCCGGTGATCAGGAAGTAAAACGTATCAAGCGCGTATTTGACTTCGGTTACCGCTTCCATAATTCAGGTCTCCTGTGCGCTTAGACGGCGTCCGCGCCGATTTCACCGGTGCGAATGCGCATGACGTATTCGAGAGGAACAACAAAGATTTTTCCGTCACCCACAGAGCCCGTATGTGCAGCCGTCGATATGGCTTCTACGGTGCGTTCGACAAGCTCTTCAGGAACGGCAATTTCCAGCTTGATCTTGGGTAGGAAGTCGACGGTGTACTCGGCACCTCGATACAGCTCGGTGTGACCGCGCTGACGGCCAAATCCACGCACTTCCGTGACGGTAACGCCCTGCACGCCCACCTCGGCGACCGCCTGGCGGACGTCGTCGAGCTTGAACGGTTTGATGATCGCGGTGATCAGTTTCATGAGGCTCCTCGCTGCGCTGTGACGACTCGGGAACTCGACCGCACACCACGCGAGCTTTCGGCACGCAGACGAGTCCTCCCCCGCATCCGCCTTGCCGGATTCGTGCCAACTGTGAGTGCTCGATGAACTTGTGCATTGCAACAATGACTTGCGCGAAGTTGGCGCAGAACCCGCCCCGCTCGCTGCACCCAATGCGTACAACGCGGCATCTCGCCGCACCAAATGCGTGCGCAGCGCGTTCAACGTATGAGGGGGCCGGTTATCATCGCGACTCACGCTTTCAACCGGAGATGCTGATGCGCCACTTCTCGCTAGCCGTCTTGTTACCTGCGCTTCTGCTGTTTTCGGTGTCGTCAATGGCCGTTGAAGTCACCTACCTGCAGTGCGGCAAGCTATTCGATGCTGAGAGCGCGCAGCTGCGTGGCGAGCACGTCATTGAAATACGTGACGGAAAAATTTCTGCGGTCACCGCAGGCAAGCTCGACACCGGCTCGATCGCAAAGGTCGGCGAGAGCAACGTAACTGCGGTTCGTCAGCAGGATTTGAGCGGCCATAGCTGCATGCCCGGGCTGATCGATATGCACGTGCATCTGCGCGGCGAAACCAATCCGCAGCGCTACAGCGAAGGCTTTCGGCTGAACCCCGCCGACTACGCCTTTCGATCGGTAGGCTACGCAGAGAAAACCCTGATGGCGGGTTTCACCACGGTGCGCGACCTGGGCGGTGAAATCACCCTCAGCCTGCGCGACGCGATCAATCAGGGCTTGGTTCGCGGCCCGCGCATTTACGCAGCCGGCCAGTCAATTGCGACCACCGGTGGCCACGCCGATCCGACCAACGGTGTCGCGCACTTCATCAGCGACGCGCTGGGTCATCCGGGTCCAGAGGAAGGCGTGATCAGCGGCGTCGATGAGGCGCGTCGTGCAGTGCGTCAGCGCTACAAAGAGGGTTCTGACGTCATCAAAATCACCGCCACCGGCGGCGTGCTGAGCGTCGCCAAAAGCGGCGAGAACCCGCAGTTCACCGTCGATGAAGTGAGCGAAGTGGTGCGCACCGCGCGCGACTACGGCTTCCGCGTCGCTGCGCACGCGCACGGCAAAGAGGGCATCAGACGCGCGGTAGAAGGCGGCGTCGATTCCATCGAGCACGGCACGTTTCTCGAT
>JBBSIY010000418.1:0-2683 GCA_038257785.1 Lysobacterales bacterium | reverse complement strand
CAAGGCTGGCAGTGCAAGATAAGTAGCACCTGTCAGGCGCACTGCACGTCGCAGCACGGGCTGATCGACCACCCCGCGCAGGCCGATTACGGTCCAGCCCAGCAGGAGCTTGGTGGTGAATTCGGGGTCTTGCATACGCGGCTAGCCATCCTCCGTACATCGCCGTACTGCCACTTCATGGTGCACGATGCGCGCCCCGACCGCTGATATTGACGCCGTATCGTGCCTATCGATGACCCGCTAAACCGCCTGCAATCCAAGCTCGACAGCATGCCGCCGGCGCGTGCAATGGGCGTGCAGCTCATGCGCATCAGCGCCGATTCGCTGCGCATCAGCGGTCCCTTGGCGGCCAATGTCAACGACAAAGGCTGCGCCTTTGGCGGCTCGCTGGCCGGGCTGCTCACGTTGAGCGCCTGGGGGCTGGTGAACCTGCGTTTGGCCGACGCCGGCTTCAACGATGCCGAGGTGTACGTGCAGGATTCCAGCTTGCGCTACCTCGCGCCGCTGTACGGCGATCTGCACGCCGATGCGCAGCTGGTCGCCGGCGAATGCTGGGACACGTTTATTGCCGCGTATCGCGCCAAGGGCAAGGCGCGGGCCACTCTGCAGGCCGTTGTAGCGCTGCCCGACGGCAGCCCGGCGACTACGCTTGAGGGGCGATTCGTCGCGCTGCGCAGCAAGGGCTGAGTCGGTCGGGCTGTGTGCGGATGAGCAGGGGCGCTGAACGCAGAGGCGCAAACAACGCAACGTTAAAGCTAAGGGCTAGGCGTTGAGAAGCATCCGTTGGGCATGACGGCTCGTTCGACCTTGCTGCTTTCGCTTAGCGCTTAGCGCTCATCGCGCCTTCGCGTTTGAGCGTTTCGCATTTGCAGCGGCTTCAACGCTGGCAACGCGGGCACCAGACCGTTGCTCGTTGGCCCAAGGCCATGTGTTCTAGCGGCGTCGCGCACACGCGGCAGGGTTGGCCATCGCGGCCGTATACCAGCAGCTCTTGCTCAAAGTAGCCGGGCGCACCGTCCGGATTGATGAAATCGCGCAGGGTGGTCCCGCCGCGTGTAATGGCGAAATTGAGAATCCGTTTAACGGCGGTGGCTAGGCGTTCATAGCGCTGAAGCGAAATGCGACCTGCGGCGCGGCGCGGATCAATGCCGGCTTCGAATAGGCTTTCTGCGGCGTAGATGTTGCCGACGCCGACCACGATGGTTTGATCCATCAAGAACGTCTTGACCGGCCCGCGCCGGCCCCGGCTCAAGCGGTAGAGCAGCGCGCCGTCGAACGTATCCGACAGCGGCTCGGGCCCGAGATGGGCGAGCAGCGGATGGGTTTCACCGCGCGGCTGCCAGAGCAGAGCGCCAAAGCGTCGCGGATCGGTGAGGCGCAGGATCGATCCGCCTTCAATGCCGAGGTCTACGTGGTCATGGGTGCCCGCTGGCGTGTTAGCGGGCAATACGCGCAGGCAGCCCGACATCCCCAGATGCAGGATCGCGCTGCCGCTTTGCGCCTCCATCAGCAAATATTTAGCGCGACGCTGCACATCCGCGATGCGCTGGCCCGGCAGTTCGTCACGTATCGCCAGCGGTATCGGCCAACGCAAATCCGGCCTTCGCAAAGTCACCGTGGTGATTTGCCGACCCATCAAGTGCGGCGCGATGCCGCGGCGCGTGGTTTCGACTTCGGGAAGTTCGGGCATGCGCGCAGGGTAGCGTTCGCCGGCAGGGAACAGAAGCAAAGCCGCGCGCTCGACAGCGGCACGTGCCTGAGGCCTGCTGGACAGCGCGCCTATACGTTGAAATTTTCGCTGTCAGCCCTGACCTATGGGTGTAGCTAAGGTCTTAGCGTTTCGCCGGCCGGCACCCTGCGCCCATACCCCGGCGAACGGTGACAGCGGCCGAGACGGACGGCATCATGCGCGCCTGCATCAGTGCGCCTATCAATGGAGCAACGCATGTCTTCGCAAGTTCTCGACTGGCTCGCCAGCGGCGTCACTGGCGCGAGCTGGGGCACCGTGGCGATCTATTTTTTCCTCGCCACTCAGCTCACTATTTTCTCGGTGACGCTGTATTTGCACCGCAGTCAGGCGCATCGCGCGGTCGATTTTCATCCGGCGTTGGCGCACATATTTCGGCTGTGGACGTGGTTAACGACGGCGATGATTACGCGCGAGTGGGCGGCAATTCATCGCAAGCACCACGCCAAGTGCGAAACGGAAGAAGACCCGCACAGCCCGCAGTTCAAAGGCATCAAGACGGTACTTCTGCACGGCGTCGAGCTCTATCGCGATGCGCGTGAGCGGCGCGAAGACATCGAGAAGTACGGCAAGGGCTGTCCGGACGACTGGATCGAGCGCACGGTGTATACGCCTCACGCGACGCTGGGTCCGACCTTGATGCTGTTTATATGCGTCGGCCTGTTCGGCGCAAAGGGCCTGGCAGCATGGGCGCTGCAAATGGCGTGGATTCCGATCTGGGCTGCCGGCGTCATCAACGGTCTGGGCCACTGGTGGGGATATCGAAATTTTGAAACCAACGATACGGCCACCAACTTGACGCCTTGGGGCGTATGGGTGGGCGGCGAAGAGCTGCACAACAACCATCATGCGTTTCCGAGTTCGGCCAAGTTTGCCCTGCGCCGGTTTGAGTTCGACATCGGCTGGGCAGCAATTCGACTGCTGCAGGCGCTGGGT
>JBBSIY010000417.1:0-2697 GCA_038257785.1 Lysobacterales bacterium | reverse complement strand
CTGCTGCACTGCATTGATCTCGGCGACGCGCAGCACCGATGCACCTGCCGCACGCCACACCATCCAGCGTTCATTGGCACGAAACGCGCTGACTGAGCCGATGTCCACCCGCGTCGCTGCCGCATCGCCCGCAACAGCCTGCATCAGCTGCGATGTCGCATCGGCACCCTGCCGAAACAGCAGGCGATCGCTGAGCTCAATCCCGGCAAATACGCTGTCGATCTCGGCGTTCAGCGGGGTGAGCGTGGCACCTTCAATTTCGTAGCGATACAAATATGTTTGGGTGCCTTGGTAGGCAGTGAGGATCAACGATGCTCCATCCGCCGACCACGTTGGCCGCACCCAGCGCATCGCGGGATCAAGTCGAAGTGAAACCGAGCGATCAGTCGCCTCGCTCTCGCCTAGCTCAACAATCACGATCCCTTCGGTGCCACTGCGATTGCTAACCAGCGCGAGACGTTTGCCGTCGGGTGAAAACGTCGGCTGGGATTCGTGGCGGGTTGAGCCCGCGACGGTACGGAACGCGGACTCTCCGGGCCGCCGTATCCAGATTTCGCCGTCATAGTGAGTTTGCGTCCAGACCACGGCGCCGTCAGCGGCTATGTCGACGGCCTGTGCGCCCGGCGCGCCAAGCAGCGCGGGCGTTTGCCCTGGCACTAAGCGATTGAGCGCGCGATAGGAGATCAGATCACCCGCTACCCAAAGCGCATCACCGCTTACCTCAAACGCGTGGCCGTAAATGGGTTCGGGTCGCGCCAGTAGCGCTGTGCGCTTATGCAGGGAGGGCCAATCGACCAACCACAGCTGGCGCTCTCCGTTGTGCAGTGCGGCGTAAGCCAGCTCCTGACCATCGGCCGATACGCGCGGATCGACGTGCGCACCTTCTTCGTGTGGCGGATTGGTCAGCCGCGACATTTCTCCACTCTTTCGATCTATGCGGGCAAGCCCCGGCGCGTTGATCGACGCATCCTCGGCCGACGCGGTAAACATCAGCGCCGCGCCATTGTCGATCCACAGCAGCGACCCCGGCTGATCGGCACAGTCGGTCAACTTGCTTGGGTGACCATCCAATGCGCTGATCATCCAAATTTCGCAGTGCTCGGCGGGCCAGTGCAGAACCGCAATTTCGCTGCCGTCGGGCGAAGGCGCAGGATGCCTAAGGCGCCTATCTGTCGACCACAGGATCCGCTCGCCCTGCCCGCTCCGATCTACCAGCACGAGCTCGTTGCTGCGGCTGTCGGCCGCCCGACGAACGTAGGCAATGCGTCCTAAGGCATCAAATCGCGGGTCGAACTCAAGCCCAGCATCGGCGGTTAGCGGTCGCGCGGTGAGGAGGTCGACGCTCGGTGTGGGTCGCGCCTTGCTAACCATTGGCGTTGGCCGCAGCAGCCACCAAAAACCGGCCGAAATTAAGACGGCAATGGCCGCGCCGATAGCGACCGTTCTGAACCGGCCTCGCGCCGTCAAAGCGTTGGTGGCAGCCGCCGCAGCCGGTGAGTTATTCGCATCAACCGGCGTGCCGCTAGGCGCTGATTCCGCCGCGCTCGGCAGCGGATCGGATACATCGGCAATCCAGCGATACCCACCTTTGGCCAAGGTTTCGATATAGCGCGGCTCGCGGGCGTCGTCTTCGAGCGCCCCGCGCAGCTCCGCAACAGCGCGCGAGAGCACTTCGTCATTCACCAGCCGTCGCGTCCACACGTCGTCAATCAGCTGCTCGCGGCTGATGACTGCACCCGGCTCGCGCAACAAGCGCAGCAGCAGTCGATCAAGCAGCGGCTTCAAACGACGCTCAATCAGCCCTCGCCGCAGACTTCGCAGGTTGGGCTGATAGGTCCAATCGCCGAAGCCGATCAGCGCTGGAGGTGTTGGATCGGGCGTCGCCATCTGCACATGCTAACAAGCGGCCGCGCACTTGCCAGAACCTGCCGAAGGACGGGAAAGGATCAATAAAAGCGGTTTTTCGAAGCCATTGCGAAGGTGTTTCAGCGTCTGGCTGCGGACACTGAGCGCCCTGCCACTGCGAGTATCGACCGTGCAAAGCAAGCTCTTTTTATCGACTCTGATCCTCAGCGGCGCGTTGACTATCAGCGCAACGGCCAGCGCCGAGTGCAGCCACAACCTGATGGTAAGTGGCTACTTTTCTAACAACGTGTTGATCTTTGACGCCTGCAGCGGCGCGTTCGTGCGTAATCTTGACGACAGCGGGCGCATCAGCGGTGCGCAAGCCATACGTCTGGGCTCCGATGGCCGGCTGTACGTCGTCAGCGAAGGCAACGATCGCATCCTCCGCTATGACGCCACCAGCTACGCCTTCGTCGACACCTTCGCCCAGCTGCAAAGCAATATTGACCCGACCGGCGTCGATATCGGCCCTGACGACAACGTCTACGTCGCCAGCTACCGAACCGACTCGGTCCTGCGGCTCAATGGCGAGACCGGCGCGCTGCTGAATTTCGCAATGCCCAGCGGTAGCGGTGTCGATGGACCCGACAACGGCATGAGCTTTGGCCCCGATGGCCTGCTGTACGTGCCGGGCTACGACTCCGACAACGTCGTGCAGGTCAATACCAGCACCGGCGAAGTTCGCTCAAACTTCGTGCCTGCGCGCAGCGGAGGGTTGAACGAAACCCGCGGCATCTTGTTTGAGCCAGGCGGTCAGACTTTTCTGGTTAGCGGTGAGGGCAGCGGCGCCAT
>JBBSIY010000416.1:0-2699 GCA_038257785.1 Lysobacterales bacterium | reverse complement strand
GATGGCCTGACCAACCGTCAGGCCAATGGCGGGTCGCAGTCGTCGGCGATACGTCGCAGCGACGGCAGTCTGTGGTTTTCGACTGCAGAAGGCATTGCGCGCATTGATCCCAACCCGGCCGCAGAGTCCGTGGTACAGCCGCCGCAGCCCGTGATTGAGGCGCTGCGGGTGGACGGCATTGAGCTACTTGCCGGCACGCCAGTCCCCGTCGGCACCAAGCGCGTGGAGATCCGCTATGCCGGCCTGCAGTTTCGCTCACCTGAACGGGTTACCTATCAGCATCGACTGCTCGGCTACGACGACGACTGGTCGATGCCCACCAGCGAGCGCAGCGCCAGTTTTACCAATTTGGCGCCCGGGGCGTTTCGCTTTGAAGTTAAAGCGATGCTGGACCAGCTGCCAGTCGCCGCGCCGGCTGGAGCCGAGTTTTCGATACGCCCGCTTTGGCATCAGCGGCTCGCCATACGGCTGGTAGTCGCGCTGGCGTTGATTGCATTCGTCTGGTTCTTACTGCAGCGGCGACTGAGCGCCGACGCGCGAGCACAGGCTGCGCTAGAGGCAATGGTCGCCGCACGCACCGCCGACTTGGCCGAACAAACACAGCGCTTGGCGCAGCTTGATCAAGAGAAAACTCACCTGCTGGAACAGCTGCACCGTCGCTCTGAAACCTTTGCTCGACTGGCGCGCGAAGATGCCCTTACCGAGCTGCCCAACCGTCGCGCGTTTGACGCCGCCCTACTCGCAGCATTTGCCGTCGCGCGCGCTACCGGGAGTGATCTGTCGCTAGCGCTTGCCGATATCGATCACTTCAAGCAAATCAACGATAGCCACTCGCATGTGGCAGGCGACGCGGTGCTGCGATGGGTTGCGGATCGGCTGGCAAATACCATGCCCGACAGCGCCATCGTCGCTCGCTTTGGCGGTGAGGAATACGCAATCCTGCTGCCGGGTCTAGACGTCGATGCGGCGCGCATTGCGTGCGAGCGCATGCGTGCGCAGATTGCCGAATCACCCGTTACCTGGGAGTCGAGCGCAATTTCGGTGACGCTCAGCTTTGGTGTCGCGCAGCTGGGTGCTGACGACGAGTCTCCGAATCGTCTGCTGTCGCAGGCGGATAGGCAGCTCTACAGCGCCAAAGACGCAGGGCGCAACCGAGTGGCCTAGATCAACAGGTGCAGGCCACTTCGGGCCTGCACCCTGAGCAGGTATTGATCAGTTCAGTGCACTACTGACTAAAGTCGTAGTTCATCGAAGGCCCTGCTGGCGCAAGGAAATTGCCGCAGACGAAGTTCACGCTGCTGGTGAAGAGCACCGTCATGCTGGCGGCGTCCTGCACAAATTCTGCAATCGTTTTCTTACCCAAATCGCGCGCGCGGTCGGCAATCTCGCGCACTTTTTTCTGATTCTCGCTGTTCTTCGCAAGATCGCCCATTAGCGAGCGATCAATCCGCAGATAGTTGGCGTCGATGTGCGCCAACAGCTGAAAGCTATTGCCGCTGCTGCCAAACTGTTCGAGGCTCAACGACGAGCCGAATTTGTTGATGTCGCGCTGAAAGCGCTGAGCCTGCTCGAGATGAGTAACGCACTTCGATTCAGGGATCTCTAGGATCAGGCGCTCACCGTCTATGTCGGCTTTCGCCAACTGGTCGCGAATCAACGCCGGCAAGCGCTGGTCAAGCAGGCTTTCAGTCGTGATGTTGACGATCAGTCGCGTGTTTTTGCCCATCTTCTTGCGCTCGACCAGCTGAGCAATGGTGCGGCCGATTACCCAGCGGTCAACGCGTTCGGTAAGGCCTTGCGACTCGGCCTCCGGAAGGAAGCCCAGCGGCGGAACTAGGTCGCCATTTTCCAACTGCATGCGCAGCAGCACTTCGTAGCACTCTCCCTCGTCACCGTGCAGCGAGATGATCGGCTGGTAGTGCATCACAAAGCCGTTGGAATTGAGCGCCTCTTCAACTTGGCGAATGCGCTCCAGCACGCGCTCTTCTTCGGCGCGGTCTTTCGCCGCAGGGTCGAAAATTTCGAGGCGATTGCCGCCGAGTGCGCCGACTGACTGTAGCGCTTGGCCAGCCTTGGCCAATACCTGCGGCGAACTGGCGATCTTCTCGCCAATTTGCACGCCGCCAATGCTGACGCTTGCGGTTAAGCTGCGGCGGCCCACGTGCAGAATCTGGCCCTCGAACGCGGCCCGAATAGCCTCGGCGGTGTCCCGCGTGGCGACAAAGTTGCTCTCGCCTAGCAGCACGCCAAAGCTGTGATCAGCAAATCGCGCTGCGAGCGCGTTTTTGCCCAGCGCGCTCTCCATCCTGCGCGCCGCAGCGTTCAGCAGTGCGTCTGCTTCGCCTAGCCCGATTTCATTCAGCAGCGCGCCGTAGCTATCGATGTCGATTAGCAGCACCGCCTGATGCTTTTTACCGTTCGCGGCGGCGGCCACGACGTCATCAAGCTCGGCAAGAAAATGCTGACGGTTGAACAGGCCGCTGGCGTGGTCGCGCGTGCGCAGTTCGTCGAGCTCTTTAATTGCCTCTGCGTCAATGGTCTTTTGCCGAAATACCACCTGCAGGCAGCGCTCGCCCTCAAACGTTGCTTGGGCAAATTCCATGATGGCATCGAAGCTCGATCCATCGCTGTGCTGGGCGGTAAGCGGCATGGTCTTCGGCGGCGGCTCGCCCTTACTCAAGCGCTTCAAAAGCAGCTTG
>JBBSIY010000415.1:0-2732 GCA_038257785.1 Lysobacterales bacterium | reverse complement strand
CGCACGCCGCGCGGGTCGATGATGTCTTCAATATCAACATCAATTGCTCTGAACCTATTGATCGCTATTGCTCGGAGAACTGCAAATGCTACATAGCTAGACCTGACCCCGGGCTCCCATATCAGGCTACGCCGCTAGGTGCGCGGAATCAATGGCTCTGACCCCATTGATCAAGGCTCGCGGTTATTGCCGCGTTGAATCACGTGCTGGGCGCAACCAGCCAAACTGAGCCGCGGCAAGCGCGCCATCGCAACTCCTTTCAAATCCCGTCCGCATCAGGCTACGCCGCTAGGTGCGCGGAATCAATGGCTCTGACCCCATTGATTTTTGATGCTTCACCGCCGCGTCTTTCAGAAACGTCAAGTAGGCCTTGTAGTCAGCCTCCGCATAAAAGCATGGCTCGCGGTTATTGCCGCGCTGAATCACGTGCTGGGCGCAACCAGCCAAACTGAGCCGCGGCAAGCGCGCCATCGCAACTCCTTTCAAATCCCGTCCGCATCAGGCTACGCCGCTAGGTACACAGAATCAATGGCTCTGACCCCATTGATCCAAATGCTACATAGCTAGACCTGACCCCGCGCTCTTGCGCGCTCTTGCGTGCATGGCTAGACCTTCGCAGTTGTGACCCCGTGCTTTTCGCAGTTGCTACATAGCTAGACCTGACCCAATACTGTTCGCTTAAGCCGTTCGTGGTGAGTTATCGAACCACACCAGCCTGAAATTTCGAGGCTGCGCCCTTCGATACCTTAGGGCGAACGGGCCATAGCTCGCCTAACCGAACAGCATTGAGACCTGACCCCCTGTTTTTGCTCTGGTGCTCTGGTGCTCTGGTGTCTTTGCAATGGTGTCCCCATCGATCAAGACCCCGAGCCCCTGCACTTACGGTGCCTCACGTTCTTACGCATCAGTAAGCTCTCCCGGCTCAGTAAAAGGGTCTTCTGCATCAGGCAATTCTGTTGGCTTGCCTCGCTCGACTAGCTTGACCTTGCCGTCTAGCTCTGACGTATTTGGGTCAACAAGAGCCGCCAAGAAAGGCCCTGTCAGCTCTTGCAACCCTACCCACCGCAAGCCGTGATGCTCAAGGCTGTCCCGCTTCTTAGAGATTCCAGGCACGTACAGAACGCGCGCCTTGCGCTTAAAGAAGAACACTCTCGTGGTAACGATGTCGCCTAGCAGCACCGCATCGGCGCTTTTCGCGTATCGAATCGAACTCATGGCGTTCCACCCTGCCTGGTTGCCTCGTCGATCGCTTCATCCAGCTGATAGGGGCCAAAAACTGTAACCGAGTACATAAATGTCGCAAACACCTGCGTTGCAATGGGATTCTGGCCGAGCCAGTTATTCAACGAGCGCGGGATCGGCATCAAATTCCATCCGCCGTTGCCGAGACGACGCAACCCCTCGTTCGCGAGCAGGTCATCGTAAAGCTGGCTCGCACCGCCAACGCGGGACCAAGATTGTTGAATAAAGATGTGGTGTTGTTGCCACTGGAACTGAGGAAACACCAGTTTCAATGTTCGACCAATCAGTGTGCTCTGCACCGAGGGATAGCCACGAGTAGTACGGAACATCACTCGGCTCATATTGATCAGCAATCGCTCCCAACCAACGCGTCCCGTGAGCACGAGAGGCTGAACTCGGGCAACCGCGCGCAGCACCGGTGCAGACAGCCCTCGTAGTACTGGAGCGAGGGCGCGCCCTATCACGCCTCCAACTGGCGCAAATGCCGCACCAATAACGAAATCGTTCCCAACATCACCCCAAATGCTTTGCTTTGTTGGGTTCAATGCGTTGAGGGCAACACCAATCGACGCGTTAACAATACCTGCAACGCTGAGAGTCGCTCCGACCTCCATCAGACTCACGTTTCCACTCGGATCAACCCGATTGACCGGATCGTTCTGATTGAACGCGTACTTGTGCAGCGACTGCGGGTCCATGCCGAACCCAGCAAACGAATCCTGCGTCAGAAACCTTCCGTTACCCGGCGTGTAGAGCCTGGCCCGCAAGTCGTACGCGGCGACATTCGCATCCCAGCGCTCGCCGCGATACAGATGCTCGACTTCGGTGCTGCCGGTGCGCCCGATCTCTTCGCCAAAGGCGTCGTAATCGATGCTATCGGTGACGCTCCCTGCCCCATCCGTCAACCACCGAGTCGATCCAAACCCATCCATCTGCACAAAGCTCGTGCTCGGATTTCCCGCTGCGTCATACCGTGTCTGGCTGATGAGTTCGTCGGCAAAGGTGTAGGTCGCGGTCAGTTGCTTTTGCGCTTTTGAGTCGCCTTGGTGTTGCTCGATCACCTGCGCGTAGGCGTAGCCGCTGTCTTGCAGATACCAGGTGGTGGTTGGCGTGCCGGCCTCGGGTCCGAATGCGGGCCTGTGCGTCTGCCTGACGCGCAAACCATCGGCGCTGTAGACGTAAGTCGTCACACCATCGGCTGTGCTGGCTTGGGTTAGCCGGTTGGCATCATCGTAGCTGTAGGTCGTCGTGCTGCCGGATGACTGCTTGGTCAGCGTGTTGCCGTTGGCGTCATAGGTGTAGGTGGTTGCGGCACCGCCGGTGGTTTCTGTGAGTAGGCGGTCGTTGCTGTCGTAGACGTAGTTCGTCGTCTCGTCGGAGGCGATCGTGACCGTCTGCGTGAGGCGGTTGCCGACCGCGTCATACGTCCACACGCTGCTGCGATCCTTAGCGTCGTCGCGGTGGTCGATGACTTCTTGCGTCAGGCGCTT
>JBBSIY010000414.1:0-2737 GCA_038257785.1 Lysobacterales bacterium | reverse complement strand
TCTCTTTGGTTACTTTCTCTTGGCGAAGCAAGAGAAAGTGACTCGATCACCGCTGAGGTGATCGAAACTTGGCGACACACTCGGCTATATCGCTGAGAAGTGAGTTTCATCGCGCCTAGCTGGCGTCTCATTGATGGCATTGATTACCGCATGACCAACATCGAAACCCTAACCACCCGCGCCCTCGAGGATGTAGCCAACGCGGACAGCCTCGACAAGCTCGAGTCGCTGCGCGTAGGTCTGCTCGGCAAACAAGGTGAAGTCACCGCGCTGCTCAAACAGCTCGGTGCGCTACCGCCCGAACAGCGCAAGGCGCACGGCGAGCAGATCAACCGCTTGCGCGATGCGCTCAGCGATGCGCTGAGCGGCCGCAAGTCTTCGCTCGAAGACCAAGCGTTCGATGCACGCATAGCCAATGAACACATCGACATCACCCTGCCCGGGCGCGACGCAGATCGCGGCGCGATTCATCCTGTCAGCCGCACGCTGCAGCGCATCACGGCAATTTTCGCGAGCCTTGGCTACGCGGTCGCTGATGGCCCCGAGATCGAAGACGACTGGCACAACTTCGAAGCGCTGAACTTCCCGCCGCATCATCCGGCGCGCGCCATGCATGACACCTTCTATTTTGGCGATGGCCGCCTGCTGCGCACGCACACCTCACCGGTGCAAATTCGCGCAATGAACGGACAGCAGCCGCCGATTCGCATCATCGCGCCTGGCAAGGTGTATCGCAGCGATTCCGATCAAACCCACACCCCGATGTTTCACCAGGTCGAAGGCCTGCTGGTCGATGAAACATCGAGCTTTGCTGATCTGAAAGGCACGCTGAAGCAATTTGTCGATGCCTTCTTCGAGCGTGATTTCGCCATGCGCTTTCGTCCCAGCTACTTTCCCTTCACCGAGCCCTCGGCCGAAGTCGATATCGCGTGGGACAAGGGCGACGGCAGCGCACCGGGATGGCTTGAGGTGTTGGGCTGCGGCATGGTGCATCCCAACGTCCTGCGTCACTGCGGTATTGACCCAGAGCGCTACAGCGGTTTCGCGTTCGGGTTGGGTGTTGAGCGCTTTGCCATGCTGCGCTACGGCGTAAATGACCTGCGCAGCTTTTTTGACAACGACCTGCGCTTTCTGCGCCAGTTCGCGTGAAAGCGGGGATTCGGTATTCACGGTGCCGCCGTCGACTGTTGACGCGCTCACTGATTTTGAATCCCGACTCTGAACCAAAAACCCCGCCTCCAGCACACTCGCTTGCGAATCCCGAATCCCGAATCCCGGCTTGTAACCCATGAAATTTCCTGAATCTTGGCTGCGCGAGCATGTCACTGTTACCGCCAATCGACACGAGCTCGCCGCCACACTCACAGCGATCGGCCTCGAGGTCGAGGCGCTGGACGTCATCGGCGAATCGCTCGACGGCGTCATCGTTGGAGAGATCATTGCCGCGGAACGCCACCCTGAAGCAGATCGCCTGCAGATTTGCCAAGTCTCCATCGGCACCGCCGCGCCTCTGCAGATTGTTTGTGGTGCTCCGAACGCGCGCGTTGGCCTGAAAGCACCACTAGCAACGGTGGGGGCGACGCTGCCAGGCGGCATGGTCATTGGTGCCGCGAAACTTCGCGGCGTTGATTCCAGCGGCATGCTGTGTTCGGCCAAGGAGCTGGGCATCGACGCTGACGCCAGCGGTCTGCTTGAGCTATCGGCTGACGCCGTCACTGGCAGTTCGCTCGCCGCGACGCTGGCACTTCCGGATGCACGATTGGAGCTTAAGCTGACGCCGAATCGTGCCGACTGCTTTTCGATCCGCGGCATCGCGTTCGATGTGGCGGCGGCGCTAGGCAGTCAGGTCAAACCGCTGAATGTGAAGCCAGCAGCAGCCACATCCTCGGCCCAGCTTGAAGTGAAGCTAGACGCCGGTAGCGATTGCCCGCGCTACGTCGGGCGCGTGATCGAAGGCGTCAATGCGGCTATACAGACGCCGCTGTGGATGAGCGAGCGCTTGCGTCGCTGCGGCGTGCGTCCAATCAGCTTTCTGGTCGATGTCACCCAATATGTGATGCTCGAGGTGGGCCAGCCGATGCACGCGTTTGACGCCGACCAGCTGCGTGGCCCGGTCGGCGTGCGGCAAGCGCATAAGGGCGAGACCTTGACCGTACTAGATAGTAAAGAGGTCACGCTCGACGGCAATTTCTTGGTGATCACCGATGGCGATCGCGCGGTTGCACTGGCGGGCATCATGGGCGGCTTCGACACCCGCGTTACCACTAGCAGCAAGCGCGTATTTCTCGAGGCCGCGCATTTCGCGCCATCGGCGATCATTGGCCGCGCGCGCAAGCTCGGCATGCACACCGACGCCTCACATCGCTTTGAGCGCGGCGTCGATCCAGCCATGCCTCAGTTAGCCATTGAGCGCGCCACGCAGTTGATTATCGATATTGCGGGCGGCTCGGCAGGTCCGTTGACAGTTGCTGAAGATGCGGCGGCAATTGTCGCCCCAACGGCCGTCTTACTGCGCCGCCAGCGCCTCGCGCGCGTGCTTGGAACGGCGGTTGCTGACGACGATGTCGCACGAATATTGAGTGCGCTTGGCATGCAGGTGGCGACGGTTAGTGGGGGCTGGCAGGTGACGGCACCGAGCAGTCGCTTCGATATCGCCATCGAAGAAGACTTGATCGAAGAAGTTGCGCGCATCCACGGCTACGATAAAATTCCGCTAAGCGCGCCGACGGGTGAAATT
>JBBSIY010000413.1:0-2787 GCA_038257785.1 Lysobacterales bacterium | reverse complement strand
GCCGACGATCACCACGTCATCGCGATTACCAAGCACCTCGCGGAGCTTGCCGAAGAAGTCCGAGCGATAGCGCGCCAGCTCGTTGACCCGGTTGGCCAGCGCCAAATTGAGCTGCTTGCCTAGATCGTCAATCTGCAGATCCTTGGCCTGCCCGGTGGCCCGCGCCAGCTCCAGCGACGCGCTGATCTCATCAAGCTGCTGGCGAAGCGCGGCCATCTGCCGGTTGAGCAGCTCGACCTGGGCCGCCGACTTGGCGGATAGATCGGTCTGCACAGCAAGCTTTTCGCGTGTGGTCTCAACTTCGGCAAGGCGTGTGGCGATTTCCGATTCAAGCTGACGCTTCAGCTCGGCTAGTGCGTTGATATCGGCCGTAAGGCGAGCGGCTTCATTCTGGCTGCCCTCCAGCTGGGCTTGCGTCTGTGTGAGCTGCGCGCTGGTTTCATCGAGCCGCAGCTGTAGCGCCTGTCCTTGCGCCGTTGAACTGGCGAGCGACACGCTTAGCTCATCGACTTGCTTGAGCGCCTGCACCTTGCTGTCGCGCTCCATCGATAGGCTGCTTGCCAGGGCGGCGAGTTCTGCGTTGAGCTTGCTGAGCGCTTGGTCGCGTCCACTGATAGCGTCCGACAGCACGAACTGGCCGACGGCAAAAATCAGCAGCAAAAACACCAGCACCATCAACAGCGCCGACAGCGCATCGACAAAGCCAGGCCAGTGATCCACGCCGCGACGGCGACGCGATGCGAGCGCGCTCATCGGCTACTTCTTGCCGTCGAGCGCAGCGGAAATCGTCCGCGAGAGCAGTCGAAACTCGCTACGCAGGTCGTCGCTCATGCTGTTGCTCGAGCCGGATTGCGCGAGCTGCTTCAGCGTGCCGCGCAGCTCTGATTGGGTCTCGATCAAACGCGCCAGCTGGCTGTTCAACTCGCCCATTTGCTCATCGCTGCTGCGTCGCTCGCGTGCACTTTCGACAATCGCTCGCTGCATACGCTCCAAGCCGTCGGCCGTCTGTTCGAGTAGCGCTTGCACATAGGACGGAACTGATGTGTCGCCATCGGCAATCCCGCTGCCGGAGGACAGACGCGTCATGCCCGATAGCCAGTCTTCCAGTTCGCCATAAAAGCGGTTGGACGCGCGGCCGGCAAATAGATCGAGCAGACCGACAACCAGTGAGCCAGCGAGACCAAACAGCGAGGTGGAGAAACTGGTGGCCATGCCTGCAAGCGGCACGCGCAGGCGCTCCTTCAGCGTGTCGAACATGGCCAAGGAGTCGCTGCCGGCGGAGAGCCCAGAAATGATGTCGGCGACCGAGGCGATGGTGGCGAGCAGCCCCCAGAACGTACCCAGCAAGCCGAGAAAAATCAGCAAGCCGGTGAGATAGCGGCTGAGGTCGCGCTGCTCTTCTAAACGCAGATAGATGCTGTCGAGCAGTGAGCGCATCGACGCTGTGGAAAGCGTTTGCGGCTTACGCTCGCCGTGCGCGAAGAGTTTCGCCATCGGCGATAGAAGCACGGGCTTTTGCAACGGCGGGCGCTCGGGATCGGAGCGCCTGAAGCTCTCGATCCAGCGGACTTCAGACTGTAGCCGAATGACATGCCGCAGATTGACGATGATGCCCACCGCAAACACGACGAGAATCAATCCGTTGAACACGGGCGTGGCGTAGAAGGCGCGCAGCAGCGGCGCGTGCAGCACCAGCGCGATGGCCAGCAGTGCGCCAAGAACGGCCAGCATCGTATAGAGCGCGCGTATTGGTTGGCTCATCGGGGCGTTCCAAGTTTTAGGTGATCGTCATATGCTCCGCAGCTGCATAGCGCGCGGAGTCGTTTTGGTCTGGCCGCGGAGCGCGCTGACTCAGTGCTCAACGCAGTGCGCCACATCGGCCAGTGCGGTTTGTGACCACGTTGAACGACGACAGTTCCGCAGCGGGGCTATTGTCTTGCATCGTCATGTGCCGCGCGGTTTGGCGCGATGCGTTGGGGTGGCGAGCCACGGATCGTCAGGCCACGGATGACGCGGATAGCGGCCCTTCATTTCTTTCTTCACTTCCGGATAGGTGCGCTCCCAGAAGCCGCGCAGATCCTGCGTTACCTGCAGTGGCCGACCGCCGGGCGAGAGCAGATGCAGCGTCAAGGGCAGGCGTCCCTCATCCACCCGCGGCGTGTCGGCCAGACCAAACATTTCCTGCAGCTTGACCGCCAACACGGGCGACTCATCGGACCGATAGATGATGCCGCGCGACTGTCCCGACGGTACGGTGATGCGGGCGGGCGCTAGGACGTCGATGCGCTGACGGTCACTCCAGGCAATGCGCGACTTCAGCGCTTCACCAAGCGCATCGACATCAAGCGCATCAAGTCTAGTCTTGCCCGCCAGCGCCGGCTGTAGCCAGTGCTCAAGCGTGTTCATCAAGTCGTCGTCATCGAATGACGGCAACGCCATCTCGGTTCGCCAGCGATGCACGCAGCGCGCGCGCTCCCGCCATTGAGTAAGTGCGTCGGTCCAGCTCAGCGCCTGCAGGCCAAGCTGCCGCACGGCGTCAACCAGCGCTTCGGCAAAGCGGCTGCGATCCGGCGTAGCCAACGGCTTGCTTTCAATCACGATGCGCGCAAAGCGTCGCTCGCGGGTTGCCGATATCCGTCGCGAATCGGCTTCCCAAAATACGCGATCCTCCACCACGAACTGCGCGCTGCATTCACGCTCCAGTCGCGTGACATCAAGCGCCACGCCGCGCTGCACGCGGGCATCGCGATCCGCATCTTGCAGTTCGGTGACGAGCAGCCAAGGTTC
>JBBSIY010000412.1:0-2819 GCA_038257785.1 Lysobacterales bacterium | reverse complement strand
TGCCCCAAGCAGTATCTGCCGCTGCACGGCGAGCCGTTGATCGCGCATACGCTACGCGCGCTGGCGGGTGAGTCGCGCATTGCGTTGCTAGTGGTGGTGGTGTCGCCCGACGATGCGCATTGGGAAAATTACGACTGGTCGGAATGGCAGGGCCGCTTGCAAGTATTGCGCTGCGGCGGTGAGACGCGGGCGCAATCGGTGTTGAATGGCTTAAAAGCGCTGAGCGCAGACACAACCGACGACACCTGGGTGCTGGTGCACGACGCCGCGCGTCCCTGCCTGCCGCGCGAAGCGCTGGCGCGACTGATCGATGCGGTGCAACACGATGCCACCGGTGGCCTGTTGGCGGTGCCGGTCGCTGATACGCTGAAGCGCGCAAACGTCGATGCCCGTGTCGCTACCACCGAGCCGCGTGCGGGGTTGTGGCAGGCACAAACGCCGCAGATGTTTCGCTACGGGCTGTTGAAACGCGCGCTACTCGCGGCGGATGCCGACATTACGGACGAAGCCTCAGCGATTGAAAAGTTGGGCTTGAGTCCTCTGCTAGTCGAAGCCGATAGCCGCAATCTTAAAATTACCCGCCCGCGCGATCTGCAACTCGCCAGCCTGATACTGGAGCATTTGAATGACTGAACTTGCACCGCCCAAGATACGTATCGGTCACGGTTTCGATGTGCACGCGTTTGCCGATAACCGCAAGCTGATTATCGGCGGCGTTGAGATCGCGCATGATCGTGGCTTGCTCGGCCACTCCGACGCCGACGTGCTGCTGCATGCGATTTGCGATGCGCTACTGGGCGCGGCCGGGCTGGGCGACATCGGCCGCCACTTTCCCGATACCGATCCCGCCTATGCGGGCATCGACAGCCGCAGTCTGCTGCGTCATGTTGGGCTGCAAATCGCCGCGCTGGGCTGGCAAGTTGGAAACGTGGATGCGACGATCATCGCCCAAGCGCCCAAAATGGCGCCGCATATCGCCGCGATGACTGCGCACATCGCGGCCGATCTGGGCGTAGCAACAACGTGTGTGAATGTGAAAGCGACCACCACCGAGCATCTCGGATTTACCGGGCGTGGCGAAGGCATTGCCGCAGAGGCGGTGTGTGTGATTGTAAAAACGTAGAGATAACGCGTAAATGAAAGATCAGACGGAATCTTCCGCGCGATTGCTGAAGCGTGTTGCCGAACCAGAATGGTTATTGGCGTCCCCACGGGGATTCGAACCCCGGTACCTACCGTGAAAGGGTAGTGTCCTAGGCCTCTAGACGATGGGGACCTGGACGACGGTTTGAGCCGCCTAATTGTGCCGACTTGCGTCAGCGTTTGGATGTCAGCGTCAGGGTAATCCCGAGCAGCAATCCCAAGAAACCGAATGGTATCAGCGATAGCCAGAATAGCGCTGTGTCACTGTGACCAAACATTTTCCAAAACCCTACAGTCAGTCCCACGATGACGAGAATTAATCCCGAGACGGTGAAAATGACTCCCAACTTATGCATCACATCTACTCTTGGTGGAGGTAAGCGGGATCGAACCGCTGACCTCTTGCATGCCATGCAAGCGCTCTCCCAGCTGAGCTATACCCCCAACGAAGCCGCGCATTGTAATGAGCTTGGGCATGATTGTAAACATTAATCGGGCAAAAGCTTGCCGGGATTTAACAGCGTATGTGGGTCGAACTGCTGTTTGATACGGCGCATTAAGGCTAAGGTAGGCGGGTCGATTTCCTGAGACAGGAAGCGGCGCTTCTCGGTGCCGATGCCGTGCTCGCCAGAGAGCGTACCACCCATTTCGAGCACTTTTTGCATCAGATGATTGAGGCATTGTTCCGTGCGTGCCATCTCGTCGGCCTCGTCCGGATGCACCATCAAATTCACATGCAGATTGCCATTCCCGGCGTGGCCAAACGATACGATGGGGAGCTGATAGCGCGTACCGAGTCCATCGAGAAAATCCACAAAGTCGGGTAGCGCTGAGACCGGCACAACAACGTCTTCGTTAATCTTGAGGGGCGCGATTTGTTTGATCGCGTGCGACAGCGACTTGCGCGCGGCCCATAGGCGGCTGGCGTTTTGACGGTCCAGGCTTTCCCGTATTTCCAACAGACCAGTGCCCGCGAGCGCGGTTTTTAGCGCGGCTACTTGTCGCGGCAGGTCGGCACTGGCGCCATCCGCCTCCACCATCAGCAGCGCCTGCGTGCCTACAGGCATATCGTCTGTGGTGCCGGTGGCGCGGATCGCAGCCAGCGCGTGCCGGTCCATGAATTCCAGCGCGCACGGGATGACGGGTTGCTGCATCACACGGCTCACCGCGTCGATCGCGTGGCGGCTGCTATCAAAGCAGACGCGCAGCGTGCTGACGGCTTCTGGCGCGGGCAACAATTTGAGCGTGGCTTCGGTGATCAGTGCGAGCGTGCCCTCGGAGCCGACCAGAAGGCGGGTCAGATCGTAGCCGGTGACGCCCTTGCTGGTGTGGCAACCTGTGCGAACGCTGTCGCCGGTGCCTATTACCGCGCGCAACCCCAACACGTAATCGCGCGTCACGCCGTACTTTACTGCGCGCGGTCCGGCTGCGTTCATCGCGAGGTTGCCGCCGATGTGGGCATATCCGCTGCTGCCGGGATCAGGCGGGTAAAACAACCCGGCTTCGCGGGCGAGGGTGTCGATGGTCTCGGCGGTAACGCCAGGCTCGACGATGATCAAACGATTAGCTGGATCAAATTCGAGCACGCGCTGCATGCACTCAAAGCTGACCACAATGCCGTTCGCAACCGGCAACGCGCCACCCACATTGCCCGAACCCGCGCCGCGTGCAACAAG
>JBBSIY010000411.1:0-2823 GCA_038257785.1 Lysobacterales bacterium | reverse complement strand
TGTTGCTGACGACGGCAGCCTTGCTTCACATCGAGGCTAACTCTGACGCCGCGCTCAACGCGCTGTGCCGCGCCACCAGCACATGGCGACGACTGCGCACGAATACGGACAGCTTGCTAGTCGACGCTCTTGGCGTATCGATAATCAGCAGCGCCGCTCAATTGGTGTCCGACATCCTATCGGAGCTCCCTGCAGATAAGGCGTTGCCCTGCCCACAGGTTTTCGCACCGCTCGCTGAGAACGAATTCAATCAATGCCCAGCACTGGCGTCTGAATTGAGATCGATGGAAAACTCATGGCGCAGCAAAGGATTCGGCGACACTTCGACTATGGAGAATCCGCCATCGAGCTGGTTTTCACGGCAAATATTCAACCAAATTGACCTCGAACAACTAGTGCGAGTCGCTGCGCGCGGCTTCAGCCCGTGGTGCTCACTGGCACACAGCGATCGCATTGCGGTGCGCCGCGCCGAGCGGCTGCCGACGCCCGACGGCTGCCGCGCTATAGAGAAAATATGGGACCCGACGGGTTGCGCAATTCTTACGAGAGGCGGTCCTGATTTTGAGCGCTATTACCTGCGCCTGCTGGACTTGGACGCCCGATTGCGGTTACTTGGCAGCGTCGTATGGATGCGCCAGCACCGAGCGGGCGACGCACGAGCGATATTCGAGTCTCGCCCCGCGTTTCTGCAAAGCGCCGGACACGAGGTTGAAATCGATCCCGCAAGCAGCACGCTGAGCGTGCGTCCCTATGACAAAAAGCATGGCGATGTTTGGGAGATGCGCTATGCCGCGATCCCTGCGTCTACGCTCCGCCTAGACTGATCGCTGCGGCGCCTATCGGCATGGTTGGCGCAGGTCGCGATTGCGTCCATTGATCGCTTCAAACGGGTCCGCCTGTCGAAGGCGTGCTGCAGCGCGTCGCAGGTCGCATGCCTAATACAGCGCTGGAGCTGCGGCCACAGCTCCAGCGTAGAGCATCTACAGGACTCTCGGCGCGAGCAGCCCGGCACAGCTGGTGCCGCCGGCCTTAGCTCGCTAGTTGCGCAAACCTTGCGCTCCTTTTCGGGATCAGCTTTCAATCAGGCTTTGCGGTTACTGATGACGTGAAAACCAAGCATGCCGACGCCGGCGGCGCCGATCAGCAGGCCCCAAGTCGCTGGTGCGTCAGGCTGCAAGTTGACCATGTCGATCAGGCCGAAGGCGAGGCCGATCAGGGTCAGCACGATGCCCCACTTCAGCGCGCCAACCCGGCGCGACTGCTCGTCGGCGGTTAGCATGGCCTTGATCAGGTCTTCGCTGGCGTGGGTTTCGGCCAGCCGGCGCTTGAAGCGCGAATCGACCACCACCTTGATGGCCATGACAATGCATATAAACAGGGTGATCGGAATCAGGATTTCGAAATCCATGATGGGGTCTCCAGTGCGCAGACGGAATGCCTGCTTACTGGGTGAGAGACAGCCGCCGCAATCCAGGTTGCAACCGATATAGCAACGACCCAAATCATTCATCGCAGGCGCAGACTGCAACCCGATACCCACTGCCTGTCTCTCACTGCATGTGAACGACGACCAAGCCATGATCCAAGCCGTCCTGGGCCAGCAGCCGGGCGCCTTCTCCACTTTGGTCAATCGCCATCAACGTCTGGTTTGGCATCTGATCTTGCGCATGGTGAAGAACCCGGCCGACGCCGACGAGCTTGCACAGGAGACCTTCCTGCTGGTCCACCGCAAGCTGGCCCAGTTCCGCGGCGAGAGCGCTCTGTCCACCTGGATCGGTCAAATCGCCTTCTCGTTGTCGACCCGCTTCCTGCAACGCAAGCGGATTCCGTTGGTCGAGTCAGACATCGCCGAGGATGATCTGCTTGAGCGAATCGGCGACGATCACGACCTGGCCGAGAGCATCGCCGATGCGGAGCTGTTCGGTCATGTCGCGACTGCCATGAATGAGCTGCCACCCATTCAACGCACCTTGCTAACCTTGTTCCACCTTGAAGAGCAAACGGTAGACGACGTTGCGCAAATCACCGGCCTGCCGGTCGGCACCGTCAAAAGCTATTTATTTCGAGCCCGTGCCCGCTTGCGAGTGGCGCTCGAAGATCGCGTAGGAGTCCCGGCATGACCACACGTAGCGAACTCAATCAGGGCCACATCGAAAGCCAATGGCAGGACCGCGCGCTGAGCGCCGCGCAGGCCGGCGAGCCCGCTGCAGTAACGGCGTATCGCCGGCTCTATGCCGGCGTTCGCTGGGCGCCGATGCCCGTCCAAGACACCGCTTTCGCCGCGCGCGTACTCAGTCGCTGCGGCATCGTCGAGCAGGAGAGCGGCGAGGTCGAACGCAAACTCGTACCCACCTTATTCGCCGCCTTTGGCATTAGCGGCGGCATCGCGGCTGGCCCACAGCTGATCGGCGCCTTGACCCAACTCGCGCTTGATCTGACCAACCTACCCTGGCTGCAATTCGGCGCAGCAATGAGCGCCATCGCAGCGGCGGCGGCGGTGGATCGACTGCTCGGATTGCGACGGCGTCTTCAGCGGGTGTGAGGCATTCGGCAGCCGTCGCGCGAAGTGCGGGTGTGCGTGGAGCGCAACGCAGAGGCGCAGAGGACGCGGAGACACGCGGAGGAAAGCAATTGAGGCAGCGCGGTCTGAGGCTCTCTGCGACTTCACCGCCGCGGGGTCTCCGTCGAATTTGCGCAAATGGGTCCTAGCGACCCAGCACGCGCGAAGCTAATCTCGACGCGTTTCTCTGCGTTCTCTGCGCCTCCGCGTTGAACGCTTCGGTTTCTCAAAAAAAGTGGCGGAGCCGGCCGATAAGCCGGGTC
>JBBSIY010000410.1:0-2824 GCA_038257785.1 Lysobacterales bacterium | reverse complement strand
GAACATCGCGTCTAGCGCGTCAATATCGATTTGAACATCAAACAGCTCGCCAAGTGCGATCACATCGCGCCGCGTGGTGGTCTCGTCCAAGCTGATGCATAGGCTGCGTTGGTCGATACGACGTAAGTTAATGCCTGATCCGTTCGCGCGCGAGTGAACCGCATCGGCATCGATGTTGCTGATGTGCAGCGTGTCAAAAAATCCCTCGTCCAACTGCAGGCCCTTGCTGCGCAATGCGGCGGCAAGGATTGCAGTGAGACGGTGCACGCGGCCGGCAATGCGCAGCAATCCTTGACGGCCGTGGTAGACCGCGTACATCGCCGCCATCACCGCCAGTAGCACCTGCGCGGTACAGATGTTGGACGTCGCCTTCTCGCGGCGTATGTGCTGCTCGCGGGTTTGCAGCGTTAACCGATACGCAGGTTTGCCGTCTGCGTCGACGGAGACGCCGATCAATCTGCCAGGCATCGAGCGCTTGAAGGCATCACGGCACGCCATGAACGCAGCGTGTGGGCCGCCGAAACCAAACGGCACGCCGAATCGCTGCGTGTTGCCGACAACGATGTCCGCGCCCCATTCACCCGGTGGGGTCAGCAACGTCAGCGCGAGAAGGTCGGTCGCGACGGCGATAAGCGCGCCGCGTGCGTGCGCAGAGTCGCAAAGCGCTCGGTAGTCATGCACCTGACCAAACGTGTTTGGGTATTGCAGCAGCACACCGAAGCAGTCCACCTGGGTCGAATCTTGCGGGTCGCCAAAACACAGCTCAATACCGACACCTTCCGCCCGCGTGCGCAACACTTCGATCGTCTGCGGATGGCAGTCGGCTGCAACAAAAAAGACGTTCGACTTCGACTTAGCCGACCGCTTGCACAAGGTCATCGCTTCAGCAGCGGCGGTGGCCTCATCCAACAGCGAAGCGTTGGCGATCTCCATGGCGGTGAGGTCGGTCACCATCGTTTGGAAGTTGATCAGCGCTTCCATCCGACCTTGCGAAATCTCTGCTTGATAAGGTGTGTAGGCCGTGTACCAAGCAGGATTCTCCAGCACGTTGCGCAAGATCACGTTCGGCGTATGCGTGCCGTAATAGCCCTGACCGATGAAGCTGCGAAACACCACGTTCTTGTCCGCAATGCGGCGAATCTTCGCCAGTGCTTCTTCTTCATTGATGGCGTCAGGCAGTGCCAATGGCGCGGCCGATTTGATGGATGCAGGAACAATCGCATCAGTCAGCGCATCGAGACTCGGCTGACCGACAATGGCGAGCATTTGCGAAATCTCGGCGGCGTTAGGGCCGACGTGACGCTCAATAAATGCACCGTGGTGTTCGAGGGTGCGCAGGGTCTGAATCATGCTCATGGCGAGGTGGTCCCGGAGGCTAAAGGAGTGCAATCCACAACGGCATGCTTAGATTCGCTCATTCAAGCGCCTCAACATGCCGCACGTCCTTGCCCATTCCCTTGCAGGGGAATGTGCGTTTGCAGGCTCACGGCTTGCGCCGCTCGAAATCCCTGCCTGTCCGGCCCATTCCCTTGCAGGGGAATGGGCGTTCACAGGCTCACGGCTTGCGCCGCTCGAAATCCCTGCTAACCCCCTCTGTCCTTTGTGCCTGAGAGTTTATGGCGGGCGTAAGCCCACCCATGCCCCTTCGGCGCCGGCTGGTTCCGGTCTCTCCAGAGTTGCTCGCGCGCGGCGGTTCGGAAGCCTGAGCGATTACGGGCGTTGCGCCTTCGGCAGCAGCGTATTCCAGACGGAACCGCCGCTTCTCCCACCGCGAGCATAGAGCGACGCGATTATAGCGAAGCTTTTAATTGTCGCCATCACGCTTCGCGGATGACCAACACGCATGGTAGGGTCCGCCGCTGAATTGCTTGGGATCGTTCAATGGCCAGTAGGATTGTTTTGGGAGGCTTGATTGCCGCATGGGGTCTGACGCTGGCCGGTTGCGGCGTTGGCGATCCTGGATCGAACCGGGCGGGGGCGGCCTCGCTGGAGCCGCTTCAAGCCGACCCCGAGCGCCTGCGTGGCTACGTTCACTTCCTCGCTGACGATGCCACCGAAGGACGCGAGGCCGGCACGCGCGGTTATGACCTCGCCGCCGCGTTCGTCGCCAGCCAGTTTGCTGCGCTTGGGCTTGCGCCCGGCGGCGACAACGGCAGCTGGCTGCAGGCGGTGCCGCTGCTGCGCGCAACGCGTCAGCGTGAGGGCGCTGAGTTCAGCGTGGCGCGCGATGAAGACGCCGTCACGTTTGAGTTTCAGACTGATTTCCTGCCCGGCGTTAATTATCAGCAGTCGAGTTGGCGTCTGAGCGCGCCGATGGTGTTTGTGGGTCAAGCCGTTGTCGCGCCAGAGTTTGATCACGATGATCTCGCCGGGGTTGACCTGCGCGGCAAGATAGCCGTCGTTTTAAGCGGCGCGCCCGAGACCTTTCCGAACGACCCGCGCGCTTTCTATTCGCACAGTCGCGAGAAACAACGGCTGCTGGCAGAACGTGGCGCGGTCGGCGTCATCTATGTGGGCGATCCAGTGCGTGAAGCCAAATCGCCGTGGGCGCGCGGCGCGGCCAACTGGGCTCGCCCGTCGATGCGACTTCGCGATGCCGACGGCGTTCCACTCGACATTCAACCGACGCTCTTGGGTACTGCTTCATTGAACGTCGCCGCCGCCGAGCGGTTGTTCGATGGTGCGGCGATGAATGCAGATGAGGTTTTTGAGCGGCTTGAGGCAGGCACGCTGAAGGCCTTCGATCTAGTGGGCACGGCCAGCTTGGCAGGCACCAGCGAGCTGATCCCAATGCTCAGCCATAACGTCGTTGCTCGCTTGCCGG
>JBBSIY010000409.1:0-2828 GCA_038257785.1 Lysobacterales bacterium | reverse complement strand
GTCAGAGCGCACTTTCTGGCGGCAGGTAAGGGCCGTAGGCAATTAGGAACGTCCTCCATGCCTTGTTCGCAAAGCGCTTATTGACGAGCAGCGAGTGCAAATGGGAAAGCACTGACGCTACGCCATGGAGCGCGATCCGCAGGAACCGGGCTGCCTAACGGCGCATCGAGTGAGTTTCGAGCGGCTACCGGATGGCTCAGCTAGGCGTGTACGAGAGATCCGTTGCGCTCACCTTGGGCTCGGATCGATTCGCGATTCCCACGGCGAAACTCCCAGAAACACGCAGCTGAATCCGACATAGAGCATCGCGACACCTGCCTTGTCGAATGCGTCGTGCTGCTGACCAAAGTTCAACAAGACGTAGGACGCGGCGAGACACATAAGCCCGAGCAGCGTGAGGGCGCTGTTCAATCCGGTCCAGTTGATTGAATACACGGGCGTGCGGCGGAGCAGTCCGCGCGCCAGCAGTGCGCCTGACGCTATCCACGCCAACGCGCTCGGCGGCAGTGAGAACCATATTGCAGGCACGTCGCGCAGACCAAGCGTCTCCTTGCTGACGCGCAGCTCTTGTCCGAACGTAAGCCCGCTCCAGAGCGCGAGGCCGAACGCGATCGATGTCCAGATAAACAGCAGGACGCAAAAATAGCGATCGGGCCGACGACACCCCGCAACTATCAACCACCCAAGGATCACCGCATGCGTAAGCGGCAGATCGAGGTGTCCAAACAGGCCGGTCCCGTCCGCGATCGCCGCATCGCCGGCAGCACTCACGCCGGCGGTGTAACCCCATTGAAACTCCACGCCTTCGAACGTGGCGCGCAGCAAGACACGTAGGTAAGTTGATTGATCGACCATAAGCGCGACGAGCGCCAACAGCAGGAGCGTGTCGCGAAAAAGCGCGTAGCGGGGCATACGTCCTCCAAGCATTTCTGAAGTTGGATGCACGCCAATGCGGCAAGGTTTACAAGAACACGTGTTGAACCGCCCCGGCTTTCAACCCGCAGGGTCAGAGTGCACTTCCCAAGTACATCTTCCGCATGCTTGCCCGCTTCACTGCGATGCTCGATCCGCCGACATACTCACGGACTCTCCAATGAGCGCATCTGGCGCTTGCTCTGCGAGCGCGCGCCGTGCGCGTTCGAACTGATCATCGAAGCGGCGCGGGAACGGCAGAATGCGTTGACGGTCGCGCACCAGGGCGGTGTCGCGCATCACGTTGAATCCGGCCGCGCTGAAAACGCGCTCGGCGTGCTCGATAAGCGTGTTCGCCGGATAGGCGTCCATGCAAATGCATGCGTCGGGTAGGGGTGATGGCGGCTGGCGGCTGGCGATGACGATGGTGACGGACACGCGCTCTACCGTTCGAATATCCGCCGTGTAGGTGAGCAGCTGCGCGACTTCTTCTGTAGGCCCGCTATGCAGCACCAGCCAATAACGATCGACCGGCGAAGCAGGCCCGGCGGCCATTTTGGAAGGCGGCTCTAGCTGAAGGCAGCACACCACATCGGAGTGCTGCCGCACGAAATCGGCGTGCGCTGCGTGCAGTGGCTCTAGCGTCCAACTCTTAGCGAAATGCGGCGGTGAGGCCGTGAGCAGCGCGGAATAGTCAGCCCAGCGCAGCAGTCGAGCCACGTGCCACAGCGGTATGTCAGCGAGTGCCGGCAGTCCGCATAGTTCGCCGAGAATGCCGCCGGGAAAGCTGTCGATGCAGATCAGCGTTGGCTGCTGATCGGCGATGCAGTCGGTCAGCCAGTCTCGCAGCTGGTTGGGCGAATGTTGCAAGTGATTGGGTACGCGCACGCTGGTGATGCCAGCGGTGATGCGCGTGTCGTCCAGATACTCGGACGCGCTGAGAATAAGCGCATGGTCGGCGAGGCCTTGCTGGTGCAGGAACGCACTGGCGCGGGTCACGTGGCCTAGGCCCCCGCCAAGTGCGTAGTAAAGAACGCGCTGTTTCACGCCGCTATTGCCAACCATCGTGCGAGCCCCCTCGGGCGCGATGCTTTATAGCGCAGGCTGCAATCGCCGGTTCTGGCATTCCGTGAAATGACCTCTAGACGCCGCTGCATCGAAGAGGAGATCCACGGTTTTGCATTCGCCTCACATCAACGACCGCTGGACACTATCTCTGCCATCAGGATGCCGCGATGCTGCTCAGGAATTGCGAGCATCAACAGCACGCCGAATCCGGCAGAGCGCTGGGTGGTGTCGATCAGAAAACGCTCATTGCCGGCAACACCTTTGATCTTGATTCGCTCGCCCTGGAAGCGCACCTCGCCGATCTCGGCTTCGTAGGTATCCAGCACCTTGGCCTTGTCGTCGTAGCCGGTTTTTAGCACCCACGGATTTTGGTTCTCCTCGTTGTCGCTGATCTTTATCTTGTCGTCGCTCAGCTTCACCTTCCACAGCAATTGGCTGTCTGGCGTGCGCAGTTTGAATCCGCCATCGCTGAACTTAACCTCGGCCAGTGCCGCGCCGTCCGACTCGCGTCGATAGCGGCGCTTGTCGCCGCGCTGCTCGCCGATAATCCGCGCGCCGTCTGGGCCAGAGATCTCGATGTGGCTGCCGTCGAGCCGCAGTGTCCAAGTGGCGGTGCCGCTGGCGTCGGTGACGATCAGCGTGCCGGCTGAATTGGCTGGGGCGGTGGCAGTTGAAGCAGTGGCAGCGGGTAGCGTTGCCGAATTTTCGGCGGGTGGCGCGCTGTCACTGCAGCCGCCGATGACAAGCCCCACGAACAGAACAAGCGGGTGACTCTTGCGAACCTTCATCTCACAAGCTCCTATGGGCGGCGCGTGCGCCGTGCAGGCTGACGTTTAGGGGTATGGGTT
>JBBSIY010000408.1:0-2832 GCA_038257785.1 Lysobacterales bacterium | reverse complement strand
GCAGCGCCGCCGGTTCCAACCTTGTCCACCGTCGGCGCAGTTGGCGGCACCGGTATCGACCGTGTAGATGCTTTCGACGCCCTGCGACGACATGAAGTAGGGCGATACATCGATGCCGGCTTGGAACACGTTATCGCCATCGAGCGACACATTCATCGACAGCGTTTGATTGGGATTGTCGCTGGCAAAAATGTCGGCTAACCGACCGCCCCAGCCGGTGCGAGCGGTCGTGTCGGCGCGCGGGGTTTGCCACTGCACGCTTTGATCAGAGTGCGAAAACAGCTGCGCAGGGAGCAGGGTGCCAGGGGTCTGGTATAGCGCTTTGTTGACCGGTCGCACCAAGGGGCCAGCGTTCGCGATGACCGCCGCACGGCCGCTGTTGAACATCGACTGCAGACCGGTCATCGATGGATGCAGGCCATACAAACCGCCACCTTGCGGCGCTTGGGTTGTTGTTAGCGGCAGCAAGGATGACTGCGGAATGGCAATGCTGCCGCGCGTTGCGGCATAGGTGCCGTAGCCGCCATCGCGCGGCACGATCATGTTGAAGCTGTCGTTGCCGCCGTAAAGATAGATACAGACCAAGGCGCGGTAGTCCGGCACCTGACCCAGCAGTGTGCCCGGCACCCTTGACTGCGCTTGGGCGATCTCGAGCTTGCCGAGCATCGAGGCAAATGCAGCGCTGCCAGCGGTAGCGCAGAGGCTGCGGCGGATGAAGTCGCGACGGCGCATGGCGTTCATGGCTATTGCTCCACAACGTATTCGGGTGAGGTGACAATCAACCAGAGCAGATCTTGGACGCGCTCGCGGCGGCCATTCATGCCGCCCGGGTCCCATGGTCGATCTTCAATCTCAATTTGCAGCAGATGGCTGCGAAGGGTCTGATACATCGGCACCGACATGCGGCTGGCCATGAACAGCTCATCGAAGGTGTCGATTACCCGATCAACATTCGCGACCCGCGAAAAATATGGCGCGATGTCGACCTGCACCGGATCGTAGGTGCCCAAGCCGGTGTTGCCGCGCCAGCTCCACTGAATCTTGCCGGCTAGCTCGTTGCTGAGACGCGTGATGTAGGTGTCGGTGGTGATCTGAAACTCGGGTGACTTCAGGCCCATCGTGGCGACCTCGCCGGGCAGGCTGTAGTCCGGCAGGTAGAAGTTAAACACCGTCGGCGAGCGCTGCACGGCCTGCGCGCTGTAGTGATCAGCCCAGCCCTCGTTGACCCGGCCCGAGTTTGATCGCGCATCAAGCGCCCGCCACAGCTGGGTGATTCGCAGCAGCGGTTCGCGCAGCTTGCCGAAGGACGCGGGTGCCGAAGCTCGATTGCGGGCCTCGCTGTCCATCAAAACGGCGCGCACTACGGCAGCCAAATCGCCGCGTACGCCTTGGCCGTTATTGTTGAACACCCCTGCGACCCGTCCGATATAGGCGGGTGTTGGGTTGCTTGTTGTCAGGCGCTGGATCAGCAAACGGCTAAAGAACGGCCCGACGTTGGGATGGTTGAAAACGTTGTTGAGCGTTGCCTGCAGATTGTTGCGGGCGGTGCCGTTTGCGCCCAGCACGCCGTTCGGAAGGCTGACACCTGGATAGTTGAGCAGCTGCTTGGTGCCGGCGCTGGCGTGATAAAGGACGCCTAAGCCAGTGTTTTCTCCCCACGGAAACATCTGCGTACGCCAGCCTAAATGCAGGCGCCAGTCCTGATTCTCTGGGCCACTTGGGCAGTACTCCCAATGCCACCAGCTGAAACCTTCGGGATTGCCTTCCGGCGTTGGCGGGCTGCACGTTGAATAGTTCCAGCCGGTAAACACGTGAGCCAGACCGCGGATGGTGTCTTGCGTATAGGTCGGAATGGGCTGGACGCCGGCGGTGTTAGGGTCGCCGTCCATGACCCGGCCCTGCACGTCGAGCCGCACTAGCCCAACTGAGAAGAGCTGCATGATTTCGCGTGCGTAATTTTCATCCGGGCGAATATTGAGCACGTCGTTAGGCTTTCGATTGCTGAGCATCGACAGGTAAACGCCCATCGATGGATTGAGCGTCACCTCTTCCAACAGCTGGCGATAGTTGCCAAAGGCACGGTTGGCGAGGATGTCGTAGAAGTTAGCAATCGCCGTGGGGTTGCCTTCGAGCGAGCCGTTTTGATCCGAGATTACAAAGATCTGCGAAAGCGCAAACGCTACCCGCTGGCGCAGCTGGTCCTGCCCTGACACTACATTTCTAAACCAAATGTCCTGGCGGCTGTCTTGCCACACTTGAATCGACTGCCCGGCATTGATGTACTCATAGATGCGAGCGTCAAGAAACGGCAGCTGCAGCGACGCCGGCCGCGCCAGCTGCTCCGTCAACCATGCGTTGTAGCCAATGTTGGAAAGGCGGTCGATTTCAGCGGTAGTTGGGCCGAAGCTGGCTTGGGTGAGGAAGCGAGAGGCTTCGGCTCGCGAATGAGGGCCTTCGGTCGGACTGCTGAACGAGCCGCGGAAAATCTGCGTTGCGGCGTGCGCACTGCTGCACAGCATGAGCAACGCGATAACGATGCCAAAACCGCAGCGGCGGCTATTCGGCACAGAAAAACTCGCCATCATTGCTTTCCCCTTTTGCTTTTCCAAGCTGGTGTTCCGCAGGTGCCTACTCAGGCGCGCATGCGGCCAACGTGGCTCGATCGTCGCGAAGGATGAGCGTATTCCTGTTAGCAAATGTAAAAGAGTGATTCATTTCACGCATTTGCATCTCAGTGTAGGTTCCCGCTTGTTTCTCTCCGCAATCGCGGCGAGCCTATACCAATGAGCGCCGCCCGATTAATCCGTCCCGTGAGCGTCGCCGTTAGCCTAT
>JBBSIY010000407.1:0-2832 GCA_038257785.1 Lysobacterales bacterium | reverse complement strand
TGCCATTAGCGTATGCGCATCTACTGATTGCGGATCGAGCTGCATTGCGCGCTGAAGTTTGTCGCGAGCAGTCTCTAAGTCGCCTTCGGTTAGATATCCTTGGCCAAGCCTGACTTGCAGCTTTGCTGCTTCCTGCACGTCGGTATCGACTTTCTTCGACCGCATCATATTGCCGGTCTCGCTACCGCCGTTGCTAGCGCAGGCCGAAAGCGCCGCGACAAGCGAGACACTCAACAGTCGGCGCAAACTAAGCTGCATCGGAGATGCCCGCGTTTGCCGAACCAGCATTTAACGTCTTGCGAAACTCAGCCTGCCGCCGCGTACGATCAGCGACCTGCCCTTTCAACTGTCCGCAGGCTGCATCGATGTCGTCGCCGCGCGTTCGGCGCACCGTCGTCATAACGCCCGCTTCCAGCAAGATCCCCTGAAACGATCGAATATCGGCGTCTGTCGAGCGCTCAAATCGGGTTCCGGGAAAAGGATTAAACGGAATCAAATTGACCTTCGCGGGTAGCCGTCGCATGAGCTTAACCAGCTGCCGCGCCAGCTCGGGTCTATCATTGACGCCTTTCATCATGGTGTATTCGAACGTCACCGATTCGCGCTTTTTACGCTCTGCGTAACGCGCGCACGCCGCCATCAGTTCGGCAATCGGATACTTTTTATTGAGCGGGACCAGCTCCGTACGCAATTCATCGTTGGGCGCATGCAGCGACACTGCCAAGGACACATCACTTTCGACAGCGAGGCGATCAATCATCGGCACCAAGCCGGCAGTAGACAGCGTCACACGCTTGTTTGCTAAGCCCAGGCCAAGATCATCGCGCATGACGCTCATCGCGGTGACGACGTTGTCAAAATTAAGCAGCGGCTCGCCCATGCCCATCATCACAACGTTAGTGAGTTTGCGCTGGCGATGCGGCACATTCTCCAAATGGTTAGCGGCGACCCACACTTGCCCGACAATTTCCGCCACGCTCAAGTTTCTGTTGAAACCCTGCGTCGCGGTGGAGCAAAACTGGCAGTTCAGGCCACAGCCCACCTGGCTTGAAACACACAAAGTGCCGCGACCTTTGTCGGGAATAAAGACGGCTTCGATGGCATTGCTGCGATCCATACCGAGCAGCCATTTGTGGGTGCCGTCCACCGAAGGTTTTTCGAACACGATAGTCGGCGGTACTACCTCCGCTGCCGCTACAAGCTTTTCGCGTAGAGGCTTACCCAGATCCGTCATGGCTGCGAAATCGGTCACGCGTCGGTGATAAATCCACTTCATCACCTGATGTGCCCGGAATCGCTGTTCGCCTAGCTGTTCAGCGAAGAATCGCTCTAGCCCCGAACGGTCAAGCGCCAGCAGATTCTGCCGGCCGCTTACCGGGACACTGGGTAATTCAACAGCCTGCAAATCACGCTTGAGCACAACGCCAGAACTTGCCAGCTCGTTGACCAGCGGATCGCTGGCTAACGGCTCAAGCAACTTAGAGTTGATAGGCGTCATTTGCTTCACTCAGCTCAGCGCGGACACAGCTCGGTGGACGCAAAGAAATAAGCGGCTTCAATTGCTGCGTTCTCTTGCGAGTCGGAGCCGTGTACGGCATTGGCGTCGATCGAGGTAGCGAAGTCAGCGCGGATCGTGCCTAGCGCCGCTTCCTTCGGATTGGTCGCGCCCATCAGCTCACGGTGAAGGGCGACTGCGCCCTCGCCTTCGAGCACCTGAATCATTACCGGACCGGAGATCATGAAGTCGACCAAAGCGGCGAAGAAAGGACGCTCGCGATGGACGGCATAGAACCCTTCGGCCTCTTTGCGCGACAGATGCTTCATCTTGGCCGCCACAATCTTTAAGCCCGCTTTCTCAAAGCGGGCGTAGATTTCGCCGATCACATTCTTGGCAACTGCGTCAGGCTTGATGATCGAAATGGTGCGCTCCAGCGCCATTGGAAACTCCAGTTTTTAATCTATTGGGTGAGAGAGGCTGCCCGCGACGCGCTAAACCGGCGTCCGAGCTAACGTATTAATCCCACAAACAATAGCACTCAAGCGCTCGAAAATACAGGAGAAATCCGGCCCTGCAACACCGTGGACACGCGGACTTGGCTCGCTAGTTGTGGCAGCCCGAGAGGCTAAACACGACTCCCATGCGGCCGACGCGGCGATTGACGTACTTGAGCCTGAGCGGGTATCGTCAGCGTTTCAAACAAGCGTTTGAACTACGTGTCCACCCAACATTTCTCGACCAAAGAACGCATCCTTAATGCAGCCGAGCGGCTGTTCGCTGAGCATGGGTTCGCCGAAACCTCGCTGCGCGAGGTCACCAGTCGTGCAGACGTCAACCTTGCGGCGGTGAACTACCACTTCGGTTCAAAGAGCAACTTGGTCAACGAGGTGTTTCGACGGCGGCTAGACGATCTGAGCGCTCGCCGCGTCAATGCGCTGAAAGCAGCCGAGGCGGACCATGGCGGCTCGTTAGAGCATGTTCTTGCTGCCTTCATTGAGCCCGCCCTTGCGTTAAACCTAGACCGCCACGGCGGCTCGGCGTTCGTTCGCGTGATCGCACGTGCTTACGCAGAGAAGGACGACAGCCTGCGTAAGTTTCTGTCTGATAACTACGGCCACGTCATGCGTGAGTTCGCGCGCGCCATCAGCGTTTGTCTGCCGGCATTGTCACGCGAACAGCTCTATTGGCGGCTCGACTTTCTGGCGGGAGCGCTCACCTACGCGATGGCTGATTTTGGTCAGATCAAACGCCAAGGCAACGTCAGCGAAAAGGCTCATAGTGAGCGTGCAGCGGCTGAGCTGGTGCGCTTCGCCACCAATGGCCTGCGCGCTAGT
>JBBSIY010000406.1:0-2883 GCA_038257785.1 Lysobacterales bacterium | reverse complement strand
GGCATGCGCATCGAGCTGCCGCACGCGCTGGCGGCGAACGTGCCGATGGTCGCCAATCCCTTAAAGCTATCGGCAACGCCCATTGAGTACACGGCCGCTCCGCCCCTGCTGGGCGCAGATACGCACGGCGTGTTGATCGGGCTGCTCGGTCTGGACATCGACGAGATCGAGCGGCTGCAGGCTGCTGGTGTGATTTCGGCGCGCTAAAAAACAAAAACGGCTGAGCATCGCTGCCCAGCCGTTCGATTGCTTTGTTAAGACCGAATCAAACTACCAGCGGCGGCGCGGCGGATCAGGCACGAAGCCCAGTGGAAACGGCTCCGGGCGGCCGCGTGGCCCGCGCTGATGGCGCGGGATGATGCCGCGTGCAATCAGTGCATGAGTGTCATCGTAGTAGAGCGAGGTCACCTGATCCGGGCGGCTAGAGGCGCGCACAAACTCGGTGCGTGAGATCGGATCGTAGCGTCGCGTGCCGTGACCGGTGCCGAGCTCTTGCCGTGCCAGAGGAGCAGATTTGCTAGCCGGTGAAGGCGGTGCCGCTGACCGATCAGCGCTGCTGCCAACGTTGCTACGCGGGCGACGCTCTGACGCCTGCTCGCCTTCCTTTGAGTAGTACGGCGGCTCCGGCTGGTAGATGGGTTCGACATAGCGCTCGCGAAACACCGCCACGCCGATGACACCCACGTTGTCAGGTCGATCCGTACGCGCCGCGTAGCTGTCGCCAAGGTCGGTGAACACGAACTCGGCGATGCTCGATAGGTCCTTACGCCAGCCGCGAATTTCAGTGCTCTGATACGGGGCGAGCACGTAGCCGGACTGCGCGGGGTTGGCGGTTTGTCCGCTTACCGCGTTAACACCGTCCACCGACAGCACCGCCAGCACGCGCTCATTGCTGCGGTTAGACAACACGACCGCGTAGCGATGGCCCGGTGAGCCTGGGATGTGAGCCGTGCCGCCGTTCCAGTAAACCGGCAACACCTGTCCCGTATCCAGATCGCGCAGTGACATATCGACCAGCGTTGCCTGCCGCGCGTGGGCAGAGCCGGTGATCAGCAGGGCGGCAATAACAGCGAGGGCGCGAATCATGGGGTTCTCCTTGTGAGTAGCAAAGCCCGCTTGCGTTGGGCTCGCTAGCTACAAACGCGGCGCTGCGGGATTCGGGGTTAAGCGAGAGCCCTGGCGTACACTTCCGACCCGTTTCCGTTCATCTCGCGCTTAACCAATGAGCTCCGTCGTTCGCGTTCTTACTGGCATCACCACCTCCGGCACGCCGCATCTCGGCAACTACGTCGGTGCCATCCGCCCATCGGTGGCGGCGAGCCGCCAGCCTGGCGTCGAGTCGTTCTATTTTCTTGCCGACTATCACGCGCTGATAAAAGTAGGCGATCCGCAGCGGGTTCAGCGCTCGACGCTGGAGATTGCTGCCTCTTGGCTGGCCTGCGGGCTAGATGCCGAACAGGTGTGGTTCTATCGACAAAGCGACATCCCGGAAATCCCCGAGCTGACGTGGCTGCTGACCTGCGTCGCCAGCAAAGGCTTGCTAAATCGCGCGCACGCCTACAAGGCGGCGGTGGATCGCAACACCGAGCTGGGCGAGGACGCCGATGCGGGCATCACCGCCGGTCTATTTATGTATCCGGTGCTGATGGCTGCCGACATCCTGCTGTTTAACGCGCACAAGGTGCCGGTGGGGCGCGATCAGGTCCAGCACATTGAGATGGCGCGCGATTTCGGCGCGCGTTTCAATCATCTCTACGGTGAGCATTTCGTCCTGCCCGAAGCGGCAATCGAAGAGCACGTCGCCACCTTGCCGGGCACCGACGGCCGCAAGATGAGCAAGAGCTACGACAACACTATTCCCTTGTTCGGCACCGCTGCTGAGCTGAAGAAAGCGGTGATGGGCATTGTCACTGACTCGCGCGCGCCGGGTGAGCCAAAGGACGCCGACAGCTCCAACGTATTTCAGCTTTACCGCGCCTTTGCCAGCGCCGATGAAACCGCATCAATGCGCGCTGATTTTGATGCCGGCATCGGCTGGGGTGTGGCCAAGCAGCGCTTGTTCGAACGGCTCGACGCCGAGCTATCACCGATGCGTGATCGCTATGAGAAGTTGATTAGCGATCCAGCGGCGATTGAAGCCATTCTGTTGCGCGGCGCTGAGAAAGCGCGGTCGATTGCAACCCCGCTCTTGCTGCGCTTGCGACACGCCGTTGGTCTGCGCTCACTGCAGCCGGCAGCGGTGAGCGCGAATGCAAACTCGCCCAAACATTCAGGCGATGAATCGATGCGAAAGCCACCGACTTTCAAGCAATACCGCGACGCAGACGGCCTGTTCTATTTCAAGCTGCTCACCCACGACGGTCGTCTTTTGCTGCAAAGCCTCAGTCACGCCTCACCAAAAGACGCCGGCGCACGCATCGCAACGCTCAAGCGCGACGGCGCGAAAGCGCTCAGTCATGCCGCGGGTGAAGGCGTGCGGATGGCCGAGGAAGTGATTGGGCACCTAGCAGAAGATGCACTTTTTGAGGATCTGGAAGCAGCGTTGGCGCAGCTGGAAGAGGGAGCTATTTAGGTGCTCGTCAATTTTATAAAGCTCATGTTTCAACTGACCGGTGGGTCTGCGCGTCAACGCTGCACGCTTGCGCTTCTGGTGCCGTTGTTAGTGTCGGTGCAGGCGTTCGCGGGCACGGCCCCGAGCGCCTCGGGCACGCTTGTTTACGCGCTCCTTGACGGCGGAAATACCGAGGTGTTGGCGAGGTTTCGCGACGACGATCCACCGACCACACAGGTAGAAACGCTCGGGCAGCTAACGCCGACAGTGGCCAACCATCGAGTGAAGACGATTAGTTTTCGGCCGTCCAATCGCCAGCTATATGCACTCAG
>JBBSIY010000405.1:0-2909 GCA_038257785.1 Lysobacterales bacterium | reverse complement strand
CGCCACGCGCTGCTTCTGACCGCCCGACAACTGCGGCGTGCGGCGCGACGCGAACGCGCCGATCTGCACCAGTTCCATGACCTCGTCCACGCGCTCGCGGATTTCTGCCTTCGGCACCTTCTTCATGCGCAGCCCGAAGCCGATGTTTTCGCGCACGTCGAGATGCGGAAACAGGGCGTACGACTGAAACACGGTATTCACTGGCCGCAGATGGGCCGGTACCCGGCTCGCGTCTTCGCCACCGATCAGGATCGTCCCCCCGTCCGGAAGATCCAGTCCCGCGATCAGCCGGAGCAAGGTCGTCTTGCCACACCCTGACGGCCCGAGCAGCGAAAAAAACTCGCCTTCGCGAATGGTGAGATCGATGCCGTCGAGCGCCGTCTGCGCGCCAAACGACTTGCGCACGTGGCGGATTTCGACGGCGGCGCCGCGGGTGGCTGTCGGGTTCATTGGGGGCGATGCTATCTGAGCCTTCGGCAGATTCGCTCGGGGTTTCGCTTACACCCGCCACGCGTGGGTATAGACATTCATCCGCTCCCCCCGCGCGAAACCAATCAGCGTGATATTGCATGCGTTGGCCAGCCGGATCGCCATCGCCGTCGGCGCCGACATGGCGACTACCAGACCCAGTTGCGCCACCGCCGCTTTGTGCACCAGTTCATAGGACGCGCGCGAGCTCAGCACCAGCAGGCCATCGCCAAGCCCGGCTGCGGCGCGCGCGCCGATGACTTTGTCGAGCGCGTTATGGCGACCGACATCTTCACGCACGATCCAGCCGTTTGCGTCGGCGAATGCTGCGGCGTGCGCACCACCGCATTCCCCATTCAGCGCCTGCATGGGCGGGATGCGTGCGAGCGCATCGGCGATGATCGCTGCCGAGGACCGCCCGCCATCGCGCACCACCGGCGCCGGACGCATGGCCTGCGCAAGCGACTCGCTGCCGCAAAGCCCACAGGCGCTGGTGCCCACGAGATTGCGGCGGCGCTGCTCGAGCGCCGCGAAGGCCTCCGCGTCGATCGCCATCTCGATGACCACGCCCTCTGCGCGCGCGGCGACCGAGATCAGGTCGAGCTCAACCGGTCGCTCGACGATGCCTTCGCTCAAGCTGAAGCCGAGCGCGAAGTCCGGCAGATCGGAAGGCGTGGCCATCATGACCGCATGCGACTGTCCGTTGTACACGAGCGCTACGGGCAGCTCTTCAATGACCCGATCGCGCGCGCGCGTGCGATCGGTGCCGACGATGCGGAGCAGGTTGATGTCGGCGAGTGGCGAGGGGAGCGGCATGGGACGATTATGAGGCGATGGGCGTAGGTCACGTTGCGCCCCGGCATGTCCGGTTGGGCGACCATGGGTGATAGGGCGTTGCGTGACAGTCACTCGCCGGCTGACAGGAGTCACGTAGCGCCCATTCGGCTCTATCGCCCACACGGGAATCACGCGGGCGCAACGTGACCACGCCTACGTGCAAGCGCACCAGGCGGACAAAGCGTCACGTAGCGACTGTTCGGGTCAATCGCCCGCCCAGCATCACGCGGGCGCAACGTGACCGCGCCTACGTGAAAGCGCACCGGGCGGACAAAGCGTCACTAGAAGAACTTTTCGCGCTCTTTCCGGCGCAACCGGGTAAACGCCGAGTATTCCCATGGGCGCATGCCCATGAACAGGCTCACGCCGTGCCGTTCGGCGGTCGGCAACGTCAGGTCGGCTGCGACCAGTTCGTCGAGCAGGCGCGTCAGGCCGTCCATGGCATCGCGCAGGCGCAGCGCCGACGCGCGCGAGAGCATGCCGCCCACGAAATGCATCTTTTCGCCGGCACCGTCAAAGCGCGTGGCCAGGAACTCGGGCAATACGTATTCGGCGAAATAACGCTGGATCGGCCCGTCCGGGCGCCAGCTGAAATTGCGCGCGGTGCGCAGTTTTATGCGGCCGAAAGGCAGCAACTCGATCAGCCCCAGGCGCTCCAGGCGGATCAGCCGGCGCGTGAGCTCGGGCTTGCTGAAGCGATAGGTCTCGAGAATCTCGGACTCGGACCAGCGGTTGAGTGAGAGAAAGGCCGTCAGCAACAAAGCGGGATCCGCCAGCAACTCGATCTCCTGCTCTGGCGCCAGCGCCGTCACAGGCGTGTCGATCTCGGCGCTCATTGCGACCACATCGGCGATTTCCACGCCTAGCCAATCGCACAGTTGCTCGAGCCGGTCCAATGACAGTTCGGCGCGCGAGAACAGGCGTTTGATGCTGGCCTCGCTCAACCCGAGCACGACGCCTGCCTGCGCGTAATTGTGGCCGCGTGAGCGGATCAGTTGTTTGACGGCGAGATGGATCGCTTTAGTCTGCTTCATGCGGAAAAAGTAGCATTATTCGATACGTTTGGATGCACCTGACGAAATTCCGAACGGTTAAGTTGCTTTCAGCGCTTCCGTGCTTTTAGCTTGGCTCGTCTCTTGCCAGCTGGAAGCAGCCATGAATACGGTGTATCTGGTGATCGCGGCGGCCGCGATCATGATCGTGATCGAGCAGTTGCGTCCCGGCGTGCAGCAGCCGCGCGTGCCTGGCTGGATCGCGCGGCTGACCTTGCTGAATGCAGTCCAGATCGGCGTAGTCTTCCTGGGAGCCGCCACCTGGGATCGGGCGTTGCCGAATTTCCGGCTGTTCGATGCGCGCCCACTCGGCGTGGCCGGTGGCGCCGCCGTCGGCTACCTGACGATCACATTCGTTTTTTACTGGTGGCACCGCTGGCGTCACGAAGCCCCGATCTTGTGGCGCGCCTTGCATCAGGTGCACCACAGTGCCGCGCGTATCGAGGTCGCGACCAGCTTCTACAAGCACCCGGTGGAGATCGCCATCAACGGCGTGCTGATGAGCAGCGTGCTCTACGTGCTCTGCGGACTGGATGCGCAGACCGCCGCGGT
>JBBSIY010000404.1:0-2920 GCA_038257785.1 Lysobacterales bacterium | reverse complement strand
AGGGCGGCAGCTAGCAGCGACTTCTTAAATGTGTGTTTTTTCATGATGGCGTCTCACGTGGAGGGCGAAGTGGAAAAGGTGCGAACAGGCGCAGGGCTCAACGCGCCGATCGCGGTGGTGCTGGCGTCTCAGCAGGCAGGGCCTGCCATTCGAAGCGGTAGTCCCACTGGTCGAAATAAAGATTCCCACCCGACCACTCGACCTCCCCGCGCTGCGCGTCAACCGTCTCGGATCGCATGTGCTGCTTGGGTGGATCAAACGCGCGGCTGTAGTCATCGTTAAAGATGATTCGATAGCCGTCGATGCTGCCGAGGTAAAACGTGTCAACGGCTGGATCGCCACCGCCGAGGCGACCGTGGGTAACATCCATCGGCATCCAACCGTAGGGCGCGAGATAGAACTCACCCCAGTCGTGCATGGTGTCGCTGCCGTCGGGTGAGATCTGCCAGCCCGACTGCCAACGCGCCGGAATACCGTTTAAACGCAGCAGGCTGATCAGCAGCAGAGTTTTTTGCCCGCAATCCGCGTGGCCTGCATGCAGTGCGTGGTCACTTATGTTGCTTAAGGTCGAATACTCCCGCGCGACCGCCCACGGAATGGCGTCAACGGCGTCGAACAATGCGAGCGCCACGCGATAGGGATTTCGCTCATCGCCCAGCACGCGCGACGAAAAAGCCTTCAGCGCCGGCGTGAAGTGGACGTGCGGCAAGCGTTCCGTCAAATACTGCGAATCAACCTCGCCCACGTCAGGTAGGGCCGCTTGAGAGGCACTGATCTGATGGACGATCGGGAACGTGGTGAGCTCGTAGGTAATCGAAAATTCTGTCGGCACCCCGGCTTCGGCGGCGCGCTCTAAATACACGCTGCGCTGCAGCGATGCTTCGCCACCAACTCGCGCCCGCATCGGCTCGCTTTCGACTAGCGTGATGTTTTCCTGTCGCCCTTTAATGGCGCGCGGAAACGGAATCCAAGTGCGCAGGCTGCTGCCCGGCGGCACCGCGTCAGCATTCACGCTCAGGCTGTAGCGAATGCGAAATCGCCGGCCTTGCGAACGCAGCGACCCCGCAGCCGCTGCATCCAGAATGAGGCGATGCAGCGGGTTCACCTGATAGAGCGGCGGATCGGCCTCTATCGGCGTGGGTGGCGACGTTCGAGCGCGCGCCTGCGCACTGAGACGGAATAGATTGCTGACGGACTTAAAGTAGCGCCGCTCACCGTCGATCAGTAAGGACTCGAGTTCGCCGCTTGCTGTCCAAGCGTCGATCTCGCGTTCGCTGACGTCGGCGATGCGCTCGGCCAGCTTGCCTTTCAGCGCCTCACGATGGTAGGGAAAGTCGAGCAAGATTCGGCGCATGCGCTCGCGCTCGAACTCGATTTGCTGGGCGATGCCGGGGTCAGCACCTACGTTGGTATGAGCAAGCGCCGCTAGCGATTGCTCAGCAGCCGCAAACTCGCCGCGATCAATGTCTTTGATGATTTCCTGTAGCGAGGACGTCGCGCCGGCGTTTGACTCGGCGCGAGGCTGCAAAATGGGCTTAGTCGGTGCGCACGCTACAAGCGCGCCCAGCGCGAGCGCCACGGAGACCGGCACAACTAGGCGAAAGCGGCTTTTCGATAGCGTAATGGCAGGCGGCACGGTCAGCTGCACGGCGAGTTCAGAACTCTAGTGATCGACAACCGCTGTGTAACATGCGATCTGCGTCCGGTCAATAAATTATTCCTGCAATACTCAACTGAAGCACAATGTATTCTGATGACCGACCGCGTCGACTTTTGCCGATGACCTTATCGCCCGCATTGAGACACATGACTGTGCGCATTTCCGACAGCTTCGCGCGCCTTTCCGTCATCTGTTTGGACGGCGTTTCGCGCTGCTTGGTTGATGCCAACGAGAACGCGTCGAAATGATTGAATCGCCCGTCCTATTCGCTGCGTTGCTGATCACCGCAGCTGCGGGCTTCTTTGCGCTAGAGCGCGCGACCGGCTGGCGGTTATTCAAGGTGCTGCCGCCCATCGTGCTGATCTATCTCGGCGTGACCGCACTGGCCGTTGTCGGCACCTGGCAACCGACGGCCGCGATCGCGGTGGTGCAAAAGACGATTACGCGCGAAATGCTGCCGGCGCTGCTGTTTCTGCTGCTTGCGACCTGCGATTTACGCGCAATCATTGCGCTGGGGCCGCGCGTGCTGGGCGCTTTTTTCTGCGCGACATTCAGCATCCTGCTGGCCTTCATACTGGTTTTTTCTGCGCTCGGCGGCGTCCTCGGTGAGCACGCGCCGAAGGCCCTGGCGGCGCTCAGCGGCGGCTGGATGGGCGGCACAGCCAACCTGCTAGCGGTTAAGCAATCGGTAAATCTCGAAAGCAGCGCGCTGACCCAGGTGCTGGTAACCGACGCCGTCTGCTACTCGGTGTGGGTCATGCTGCTGTTCGCCGCCGCACCGTTTGCAGAGCGGTTTAACCGATGGGCTGGCGCGGCAAGCGTTGCCGAATTTTCCGCACAAGTTGACACCTCGCTTAAGCCTGCGCGCCCGAAGATTTGGCATCTTCTGCTGTGGCTGATCGTTGCGGGGTTGGTCAGCACGCTTGCCCAGCGATTGGCTACGTTGCTGCCGACCTCGAACGCACTTAGCTCGACTTCTTGGACGCTGCTGCTGGTCACCGCCGCCGGCCTCGTCTGCGCACGCACGCCGCTCGCGCGAGTGCCGGGCTCGTCACTGCTGGGCAGCGCGCTGCTGGCGCTGGTCGTCGCCGCATTGGCATCGCAAAGCACGTTTGAAGGACTCGCATCGGCACCGATGTTTGTGCTTTCCGGCTTCTTGATTCTTGCCGTCCACGCGATTCTGATGCTCGGCCTCGCGCGTCTGTTTCGCTTCGATCTTTTTACCTGCAGCGTCTGTTCGCTAGCCAATATCGGCGGAGT
>JBBSIY010000403.1:0-2927 GCA_038257785.1 Lysobacterales bacterium | reverse complement strand
CGATGACCTGCTGCATAACCGCATCTAGCGGCGCATAAAATCCTAGCGTGTCGAGCAAGACAATCGGGTTGAAATAGAGCCCGAGGCGCTTCAGTGTCAGCGCCTCGAACAGTTCCTCGAGCGTTCCGCTGCCGCCCGGCAACGCGATCACGGCATCCGATCCGGTCAGCAGGCGATGCTTGCGCTCGCGCATGTCCTCAACCAGCTCCATACGCGAGATTCCGGCATGGCCCCATTCAAGGTCGGCCATGAATTTCGGCAGGATGCCAATCACTTCGCCACCCGCGCTCAGCGCGCCATTGGCGACGGCACCCATTGATCCGGCCGATCCCCCGCCGTACACCACCGTGCAGCCAGCTTCACCAAGTCGCACGCCAAGCGCATGAGCGGCCGCATGAAAACGCGGGTCGCAATGGTCGCTGGAAGCGGCGTAAACGCAGATACGCATGATGTGCCCCTATCGAACAACAGCTCAGAAATTAGCGACCGAACAACTTGCCGGCCATGCCCAACACGCCATCGATGCCGCCCATCGAATCAAGCAAGGAGCCGCCGCTGGAGGCGTTGTCTACCATCGCCGGAATGGCTTCCTGCAGGCCACCGATCGCCGCATCTTGATCGATGCCAAGCTGCTGCGCGAACGCGCCGATATTCGCTTGACCGAGCATTTTGATGAGGCCGTCAACGCTCAAGCTCGCATTAGGACCGTCGCTCAGCCAGCTCTGCGCCATCGCCATTAGGCCGCTGTTGTTGGCAAGTTTTAGCACGCTTGCTAAGTCGAAACCGCCTTGCCCGTTGCCGAGTAGATTAGTCAGTGCGCCGATGATGTCCTGCGTGGGGAGCTGCTCGGCGGTCTGCGTGCCGGCGCCGTTTTTGAAAGCAGCAGCGCCGACTTTCAGCAGTTGTCCAAGGTCCATGATCGTCATATCGGTCGGTAAGGGGCGGCTAGGCTAGCAGTCCCTGTCGATTTGTGGAGTGCGCTCTGCAGCATCGGTGGCGCTATGATCGCCGCTCGGCGTGCGGCGACGTCCGAATCCCTAATCCCGAAACCTTATTCATAATCAAAACTATGCGCGGAGCAGGCGGAACACCCGGCGGCGTTGGTCAATTCTTATTCGGCTTTGCCATGGCAGTGGCCGGCGGTTGGATGCTGCTCAATCAAGTCACCGTAGGCGGAGGGGCTTGGTCGCTGTGGGGCTACAGCAGTTTTGGACTATCGCTCCTGCCCTTCATTATCGGCGTCGGTCTGCTGTTTTTTGACGCTGCTTCGAAGGCGGGCTGGCTGCTGTTGATCGCCGGCCTAGTGATTATCTTCGCTGGCATCCTAGTCAACCTGCGCATCTATTTTCAGCCGACCAGCCTCTACAACACCTTGGTAATGCTGGCGCTGTTGGCCGGCGGTATCGGGCTGATTGCACGGTCTTTGAGAACTGCGGAGAAGGCAATGAAGCCCGAGGCCGAGCCGTAAACGTTGGTTAGCGTCTTGGGAGCGCCAAGGCCATGACTCGAGCGAATATCAGATCGCCGTTTCAAGCCGAATTGCTGCGCCCCCGGCAGCTTGGCTGTGACAAGTCGTGGGCATACGTGGTGTTGCCGAAGAGCGCGAGCGACGCTCTACCAAGACGCGGAAGGACGACTGTGGTCGGCGAAATGAATGGCCACCGGTTCACGGCTACGCTCGAGCCAGATGGTCAGCTGGGGCACTGGCTTCGAGTGACTAAAGAGCTTCAAGATGCAGCCGGCGCAACCGCTGGTGACCTCGTCATTCTGTCGATCAAGCCAGTTGAGATAGAGCCTGAACCCGAGATCCCAACTGATTTGGAGAATGCGCTGGCTGCAGCCCCTGAAGCACGGCGCGTCTGGTGCGATACAACCACCATCGCGCGGGTCGATTGGATTCACTGGATCACGTCGGCCAAACAACCGAAGACGCGCGCTAAACGCATTAACGATGCCTGCGACATGCTTGCGTCGGGGAAGCGGCGGGTGTGCTGTTTCGACTCGTCCGGCTTCTACAGCAAGGCGTTTAAGGTGCCTGAGGCAGCGAAATGATCGTGCGAAAGGTCAACGTCAGCGAATATCAGGTGCTGCCAGACTCTCTGACGGCGTGCGCTGGGCCTCTTCGGTGCGCGCAGCCTAGCGGCTAGAGCACGCGAGCATGTTCAGCTGACAAGCTTTACGACTGCGTGACCCGCAGCGCGGCCTCGCGTTCTAATCGCCGGCGTCGGCGATAGCGCACAAACACGAGCATAAACAACGGTCCACCGGTGTCGATCAGAGCGAGTAGCGCTGCGGCAATCGACACCAGTCCGCCGCTCGGCTCGAGCAAGATCACCGCCAGCAGTAGCATGGTGCCGATTACCGGGATGCCCACGGGAACGACCGGTGGCCAAGCGCCTTCGCGCAGCCGATGTGCCAGGGTGCAAATAGCGCTGAAGTAAATATTGACCAGCGCAATTAGCGCGCCCAATGCAAACGTGATCCAGATTAAGGTTTGCATCGCAGCGCCACTCTCCCGATTGATTGCCGGTGCATCTGGTTCTCTACGTCAGCGATTGGTCAGTTGGATTTCGATGCGTCGATTGCGCGCTAGCGAGACCTCGTCACTGCCGCCGGTAAGCGGTTGGAACTCACCAAAGCCGTTGGCTGCGAGTCGGCTGGGCGGCACACCCGCTGCCATCAAGTGTTTGACGATGGCGATCGCACGCGCCGTCGATAGCTCCCAGTTGCTCGGGAAGCGCGCGGTGCTGATCGGCCGTCGATCGGTATGGCCATCGATGCGCAGCACCCAGTCGATATCGGCCGGTACCTGCGCGGTAACTTCGCGCAGAGTGCGTGCGATTCGGTCCAGCTGGATGCGGCCTTCATCGCCGATTTCGTCCGAGCCCGAGGGGAACAGCACGCCGGCCGGCAGCACGAAGCGATCG
>JBBSIY010000402.1:0-2978 GCA_038257785.1 Lysobacterales bacterium | reverse complement strand
CAACTCGCCCATCGCGTGATCCTACGTACGGCTTCTGGATGGCCACGCGGCCTTTGGCGGCTCGCAATGACGATTCTGAGTTTGTGCGGCTCTGCGCATCGTCTATAGGTCTTTCGCACAAGATAGTTCGCGATAGCGCGGATTTGGATGGGCGAGTTTGATCCCGTAACCTGCGTGCCTAACCTGAGGGCTTCGCCATGATTCGTGTTCACCATCTCAACAACTCGCGCTCGCAGCGCATTCTTTGGCTGCTCGAAGAGCTGGCGCTGGACTATGAGGTCATCCGCTATGAGCGTGACGCGGTGACGATGCTCGCGCCCGCGTCGTTAACGAAGCTGCATCCGTTGGGCAAGTCTCCGCTGGTTGAGGTCGACAAACAGGTGCTGGCGGAATCGGGCGCTATTGTCGAATATCTGGTGGACCATTTTGATACCGAGCGCACGCTATCGCCGGCGTTTGACGATATAGCCCGCACGCGTTTCAACTACTGGCTGCACTACGCCGAAGGCTCGGCGATGCCGCCGCTGTTAATGAGTCTGATTTTCGGAAAATTGAAAACTGCGCCGATGCCATTCTTCATCAAGCCAGTCGCGCGTGGGATCGCCGACAAGGTGATGGGCAGCTTTGTAGGGCCGCAGCTCAGTTTGCACTTCGACTACCTCGAAGCCGAGCTGTCCACGCAGCCGTGGTTCGGCGGCGCGAAGTTCAGCGCTGCCGATATCCAGATGAGCTTCCCCGTGGAGGCCGCTGGCAAGCGCCTAGGCTTCGCGAAACGGCCCAAGCTCAGTCGCTTTCTCGACACGATTCACGCGCGGCCGGCGTATCAGCGCGCGCTGGCGAAAGGTGGACCGTACGATTTGATGGGGTAGCACGATAGCCCGTGTCCAAACCGCGCACGTCAATACCTCAGTGTGTGATTTCTGTTTCCATAGAACCTGTAGACGGCGCCTAGAACCAGCCGCCCCCGAAATCGTCATTGCGAGACGCCGTAGGCGGCGTGGCAATCCACGGCGCACCGAATTTTCGCTCATCGCGCGTTCCTACGGACGGCTTCTGGATTGCCACGGCCGATGAAGCCGGCCTCGCAATGACGAGCTCTTGATTTCGAGCAATCAACAATCTATGGGCTGAGTTCATGACGAGCGGTTGTCGATAACTTAGAAAAAAAGGCCAGTGCCGACTCGCCTAAGCGCCCGGCCCGCAATCCATGCAGCGCTTGACTGGCGCGGGCCCCATGTGCAGATCGTGAAGCAGATGCCGAAGCGCCGTGCGCAGGCCTTCTTCCAACACCGGGTGATAGAACGGCATCTCGAGCATCTGCTGCACGCTCATACGCTGCTGCACGCTCCAGGCCAACAGGTGCGCGATATGTTCGGCGTTCGGGCCGATCATTTCAGCACCGAGAAAACGCCCGTCCTGATGGTCACCATATACGCGCAGCAGGCCGGCGTTGCGCGCCATCACCTGAGCGCGCCCTTGCGTTGACCAATCGATCTCACCCGCCGCGACGCTGATGCCTTGAGCTAGCAGATCGCTATAGCGGTCGCCGACGATGGCCGTCTGCGGTTCGCTAAAGGCGATATTGAGCATGGCGCGACGTGGATGCGCGCGCACGTCTGGCCAGCGGCCTGCGTTGTCACCTGCGACTCGCGCATCATCTGCGGCCTCATGCAGGATCGGCGTGCGTCCGTGCACATCGCCAGCGAGGAATATCGACGTGTCGCCGACTTGGCAGGTGCCGCGGTCGAACTGCAGGCGACCGTCCTTGTCAACGGGCAAGCTGGCCGATGCGAGATTCAGCTGATCGAGATTCGCAGTGCGTCCCGTAGCACACAGCAGGTAGTCGAAGGATTCGTCATGCGCTACACCCTCGTCTTTCCACGTCACGCGCACCTGATCGCCATCGCGCATCGGCGTGACATGGTGCGCATCGTCAACATAGTCGAGACGCTCATGTAGCAGCGTTCGCGCACACGCGGCGACCCGCTCATCGGAAAGATGCAGCAGGCGTCCGCCGCGCCCGAACAAACGCACGCGAACGCCCAGCCGCGATAGCGCCTGCGCCAGCTCAACGCCGATCACGCCGCTGCCGACAACGGCGACGGATGTCGGCAGATCGTGCCAGTCGAATACGTCGTCATTGACCAGCAGACGATCACCCAATGCATCGCGCCATCCATCAGGAATATTCGGTCGCGAGCCAGTTGCGATGACAATCCGCTCCGCGCCTACGCGGGTGCTATTGCCCACTTCAAGCGTGTGTCGATCAATGAAGCGAGCAGTGCCCATCAGGCGCTGAGCGTCAGGCCACGCCGCCACAGCGCGCTCGACAAATCCGACAAAGCGATCGCGCTCGCTGCGCACCCGCTGCATCACCGCGCGGCCGTCGATGCGCAGACCTTCCGCCGACACGCCAAACACCGGCGCGTGACGAATTGCCTCAGCAGCCTCGGCGGCGGCAATCAGCAGTTTGCTAGGCATGCAGCCCACCCGCGCGCAGGTCGTGCCATAGCGAACAGCCTCAATCAGCAGCACCTTATCCGTGTGCGCGAGCGCGGCGCGGTAGGCGCCCATGCCAGCGGTACCTGCGCCGATGATGGCGACGTCCGTTGTTAGGGTTTGCATGCAGGCCTCGTCATGGGTAGTTGGGAGATCGACCGCGCAACCTTAGCCGCGCCTGTCGCAACAGGCTGTTAATTCGACGGCGCAGAATCAACACTTGGTATCGCGATCATTAAGTCCATGCTCGCGCGCGCCGTTCCCGCTACGGCTACAGCGCCGTCGATGGACACCGCCAGACTGGGCCGCTGCGTATCAACAGGTCGATCGACCTCAACACGCTCAGCTTCACCGTCGGGCAGCAGGCGTCGCCACACCGCTCCAGCTGCTGCGTAGTACAACCAGTCGGCTGACAACGCGAACGCCTCGCCATCACTGCCGTCGAGCGTGGCGATCTCACGTGACTGCTGCACTGCATT
>JBBSIY010000401.1:0-2989 GCA_038257785.1 Lysobacterales bacterium | reverse complement strand
GCCGCCGCCGGCGCGTCGCCTGAAATCTGCCGGCAGCGCGCGCGCAGCAGCCTCGCCTGAGCAAGTGCTATGTCGAGCGCCAGCGCTCGGTTGGCGGCTGCCAGCGCGTCGGCCGTGTGCCCTTGGCGATCCAATTCGATTCCGACCACCAGCCAGTCGTCTGCATCGCTCTCGACGGGCGTGTTCAGCAGGAGCCGCAATGCTTCTTCGGATCTGTCGGTCGCCTCCAGCGCGCGCGCAAACTGCGTCCGCAATTCGGCGTCATGTGGCTCCGAGGTGAGAGCTATCCGCCATGCGCTAGCCGCGCGCTCAGCGTCACCCGATGCCCACATGACTTCGCCGTGTAAACGGCAGGTGAGCGGGTGGTCTGGCTGAAGCGTCGACAGCATCAACCAGTGGGCATTTGCGGCGCGAGTATCACCGGCTGCCAATGCAGCCCGTGCGGCGGACAGATACTTCGCGGCGTTGGCCGGCAGGCGAGGCGGTGAGGTCGTAAGGTGGGTGGCCGACGCGTGGCCGGCACGGTGCTTGGCCATGCCGGGCATCGTTGTCGTGCAGAAAGTAGACGAGAACCTACTGGCTGTGGCGAGTCGTTTGCAAGCGGCGCGTGTTGGTGGCGTGCGCGACTCGCACGTTAGTCGTTGGGATCCGGCCCGCAGCCAGGCAGACGTGAACCAAGACCCGGGGCACAACGGGTGTCGCGCTAGCTAGAAGTCTGCTTCCCCTCTTGTCCGCAGCAGCGAGTGCGACTACCCTAGGGCATGAACAATGCGTAAACGGATCGTGTTGCCGGCCACGTCCGTGTCAAATGCTTTGCCGCGCAATCAATTTTTGGGGTTTCTGAAATGGGAGTACAAGCCGTGATCAATTCCAAGCGTCGCTTTAATCGCGGTGTTGTTGCCGCTCAGTTCGCTGCGCTCTGCGTGGTCTCTTCATCTGCCCTAGCGGCTATCGTCGACAGCGGGCCGGTGTCGATTACGATCCCAAACAATATCGACGGCATCTATTTCAACGTCGTCACTGGTGCGGGCGCCACGTCCGGCGGCGGGGCTGCCGGCTGGGATGTCAATCTGTACGCTACAGGCGGCGGTCTGACGTTCTTTTGGCCATCGACGCCAGCGGCTTCGTCGGGCGGCGTTGCCGATGCCACACCACTTTATTTGCCGCAACCGGCAGGTAGCGTGGTGAGTGCTGGTTCGACGTTCTCAGTAGCCTCGGGCGGCGGCGGAGACGCGCCATTCGCCAATTTTCGCGTGACCGGCTCGAACAACCTTGGAATCCGGTTCTTCAACGAAGCAACCAGCGCCATCAATTACGGCTACATCACGCTCGAGACCACCGGTGCGACAGGCTTCCCCGCCACCATTCGACGGGTTGTTTATGGCAATGCCGGCGAAGCGGTGACCGTGACGGGCGGTGGCCCAGTAGCCAGTGCGCCGCAGTTTACCTACACCCCGGCAGCGGGTAGCACAGTTGGCTTTACCGGCGGCGCTGCGATTGGTTCGACCGGATCAGCCTCAATCAGCGCGGCGGTAGGTACGGCGGGTTCAGGCACGGGCGCAACGGCGACCACCACCACAACCTGCACGCCGCCGACGGCACCATTCGCCGGTTTCGGGCAGACGATTACCGCAGAAGGCACGGGTGCTATTAGCGGTGGACCTTTGAGCGGCACCTGCGTCCTAGGTGCAGCAGCCGCCACTCAAACGCTCACATGTAACGAGAGCCGCGGCGGTACAGCGACTGCTGTAACGTTCACCTTGAGTTGCCCAGCCGGCGCGCAGGCGAATCTGACGCCGACCCCAGCGTCTGGCAGCACCATCACGCTTTCGCGTGTGCTCGGTGGGTCAGCTGCCACGGGACAGGTGAGTTTCCAGAACCCAGGTGCGGCCGCTGCGACCGTCACATGTGTTGCGCCTACCAACACGGCATTCACCGCATCACCGTTGGTTATCAATGTCCCGGCCGGTGGCAGTGCGTCTACGACGGTGTCGTACACATCCGCCACTGCGGGCTCCCAGACCGGCACGTTGAACTGCTCGTCGGGTGCGCAACAGTTCACCTACAACTTGTCGGGCGTCACCGGGTTGCCAACTGCAGAGATCATTCCTGCAAGCAGCACCTGGACGCTTGCGCTGCTGGCGACGTTGATGAGTCTTCTGGCCGGCGTGTTCGTCATGCGTCGTCAAGACTGATTTCCAAGTTAGACGCTTGAGATAGACACCCGCCGGGGCGACCCGGCGGGTGTTTTTTTTGCTGCGCGCGATATCGAAGCGTTGGCAGCGTTGGCCGAGCAGGCGTTCGTTGTGAATCGAACGCCGCTGCCTGAGGGGGCAGCAGCAATCTCAGCCTTGACACTAGTGCTGATGCCGCTGATACAACTATCGAGCGGCCATCAGACTCAATCACGCTGCGCTCTAGCGCAGTCCATCCAAAGCCGCTGCGTTCAGCAGATTGCGCACTATGGGATCGCGGAAGCGATTGCCAAGCAGGCCTACGACGAAAGACTCACTGTCTCGATATGGCCGTTACGTAGACCAATATTCCGGTTCCTGAGCTCGCGCGGCTGTTGAATCCGGCAGGGCTCAGCTGAGGCACTAGCGTCTCAAAGGCAGCGCGTTTGCGCGCCCAGTTGGACAAGGCGACCGTCGCTGGTCGGGTATTGCGCGTGATCTGCACTTATGCGGTGCAGCGACAGCATGTGCATGGTCTTCACATGGGTTCACCAAGGTGTATCCTAGGAATCGTAACGCCTCGTGCTTGCTGGGAAAGCGTTTTGCAAGCGCAAGTGTTTCTAATCGGTAGCGGGGATCGGCGTCAGGCAGGCGATCAGCACCGCATGTGAGTTGCAAACTTTTTTTGGGGGATAGATTCGTGGCTAAAGCACTTACACCAGTATCGCGTTTGCTGTTCGCATCCATCGCAGGCTGTTTGACCGCGTCGGCGGCTTGGGCCGGGCCCAAAGAAGACACCTACGCTCTGATGGTGG
>JBBSIY010000400.1:0-2991 GCA_038257785.1 Lysobacterales bacterium | reverse complement strand
CGCCTGGCACGATTTCAACAAAGCAGCCGTAAACCGTAACGTTGCTGACCTTGCCGAAGATGCGGGTATTGTTCGGGTAACGACGCGAGATGTTGTCGCACGGATCCTCACACATCTGCTTCAGACCGAGGCTGACGCGGTTGCGCTCGCGATCAAACTTCAGCACGCGGACCTGCAGCTCCTGACCGACTTCTACTACTTCGGACGGATGACGAACGCGCTTCCACGCCATGTCGGTGATGTGCAGCAGACCGTCGATGCCGCCGAGATCCACGAACGCGCCGTAGTCGGTGAGGTTCTTCACTACGCCCGGCAGAATCGCGCCTTCGACCAAGCGCTCCAGCAGAACCTCGCGCTCTTCCGAGTGCTCGCTCTCGACCACCGCGCGACGCGAAACCACCACGTTGTTGCGCTTGCGGTCGAGCTTAATGATCTTGAACTCGAGTTCCTTGCCCTCGAGGTAAACCGGGTCGCGTACGGGACGCACATCGACCAACGAACCCGGCAAAAACGCGCGGACTTCCTTGATATCGACGGTGAATCCGCCCTTGACCTTGCCGCTGATACGGCCGATGACCGTAGCCGCCGCTTCCATCGCCTCTTCCAACTCGTCCCACACCATCGAACGCTTGGCCTTCTCGCGCGAAAGCACGGTCTCGCCAAAGCCATTTTCGAGGGAGTCGAGTGCGACCTTTACTTCGTCGCCCACGCCGACATCGATCTCGCCGTCATCGTTGCGGAACTGCTCGATGGGGACGATGCCTTCGGACTTGAGGCCGGCATTGATGACGACGACGTCCGAGCGGACTTCGACGACGATACCGGTAACGATAGAGCCGGGTTTGAGCTTGATGAGCTTGGCTTCAAATTGCTCAAACAGTTCGGCGAAACTTTCGGTCATGGGTTGTATTCCGGTTGAACGAACAGGCCAAGGCTGCGATTGCGCAACACATGACCCACCACGTTGGCGGTGCAAAAAGCACCTATGGGAAGGAAACCGGCAAAATGCCGGAGCTATCCGCTACGCCATTCGGCGAGCGCAGTGCGCGGGGGCTGTGTGTATCGCCTCAGCCGGCGCGGAGGGAATCCGGCAGCAGGGCTAGCACCCGATCAACGACGAGGTTGATCGGAACGCCGGTAGTGTCGACCACGACTGCATCAGCTGCAGGCTTGAGCGGGGCCACCGTGCGCTCGGCATCTCGAGCATCGCGCGCGAGAATCTCGCGCAGCAGACCGCCAAGTGTAACCTCAAGCCCCTTTGCCTTCAACTGCTTATAGCGTCTGTCGGCGCGCTCTTCCGCGCTTGCGGTTAGAAACACTTTGTACGGCGCATCGGCGAATATCACGGTGCCCATGTCACGACCATCGGCCACTAGACCCGGTGGCTGACGAAAATCACGCTGCCTCTGCACCAGCGCCGCTCGCACGCCAGGAATCGCCGCAATCTCGGACGCCGCCGCGCCCGCGGTTTCCGTGCGCAGCTCGTCCGTTGCGTCGATGCCATCAACCAAAACGCGCGGCTCGCCGTCGCCATCGTCTTTAAACGACACCAGGGTCCTTTCGGCTAAGCGCATGAGGGCATCTGGGTCGCTGAGATCGACGTCTTCCCACCCTGCGGCGACGCCAACCGCTCGATAGAGCGCGCCAGAATCGAGAAAATGCCAACCTAAGCGACCGGCCACGCGCCGACTAATGGTGCCTTTGCCGGAGCCTGAGGGCCCGTCGATGGTAAGCGTGGGAACAGCGAGCGAATTCATCCGTGCATTGTACGGGCGAGCCACGCGACCGCAGCACTAAGAAACGCAATCGCGATCCAACCCGCGGTCTGACAGCAGTATCAGCGGCTGCGCGAAATTACGAACTTGCCGAACGCAATGCCGAGATCCCAGCCGCGACCGGTTCCCGCCAGCGCCAGCGACACTTCGCCCTTGGTGACAACCTGACCTTTGGCGCCCTTGACCGCAGCTGCGCTGGCTTCGGCACTTGCATACGTGCCGACCACCTCCGAGATGTCTTTGACGCCGGAGAACTCGCCGCGGCCGTCGTCAATGCTCGATTTGCCCACGGTAAGACCGCCGCCTCTGGCCTTGAGTCTGACGTTCATGACTTGTCCATTGCTGCAGGTAATCGTGCCGTTACCTTCCGCGCGCTTATAGGCCAAGGACCAACTCTGCATCGAAAACCGCATCTGACAATCCACGCCGCCAGCAGCGCTGGCCGCTGTCGGCATCACACATGTCAGCAGCAACGCCGCTGCGGTAAGGGCAAGGTTTCGCATGGTCCTACTCCTGATCAGTTTTTGCGCATTTTGCGGTTTCGGCGCGCTAGACCGTCGCTAGCGTTGCTGATTATTCGGTCAAAGAGCCATCCGGTGTAGGGAGATCAACTACCAAACCTGACGACATTTCGCACCTTAGCCCTTATTCGCTTTTGCAGACGCCTTGGCCGACCTTGGTTTAGTCGACACCGGCTTGCCTTTCGCTGCCGCCTTCCCTGCTGTTGACTTGGGCTTCTTTGACGGCGCGGCGTCCTTCGATGGCACAGATTTCGCGCGCGGGGTTTTAGCCTCAGCATTTTTTGATGCGGCGCGCTTGAGCGGCGCAGCTGTGGCAGCCCTCGCCAGCGATTCGCCGCTTTGCTCCTCCACCTCGCCTTCAATCAGCACATCGGCCGAAAACAGTTCGATAGATGCGTCTGCCACTTTGCCAGTATCGAAGAAAACATAGCCAGCAACGCCGAGCGCACCGAGTGCCGGCACCCAGCGCGTGATCATCCGTCCGGCGCTGCGCTGAGCGATTCGAATCGCAACCTTGTTGGCGATGGCGTACATGGCCGACAGCGGCGCACGGCGCACCAGATAGCGCTGACCGACGCGAATAACGAGATCACTAAACGCCTTCGCAGAGGTATGGCTGAACAGACAATACAGCATTTGCTCGCGCGACAGCAGTTCGGGCTTGCCGTAGGTGCCGGCGATGTCGGCCACCATCT
>JBBSIY010000399.1:0-2992 GCA_038257785.1 Lysobacterales bacterium | reverse complement strand
GGCGGGCACCTACGTGCGCAATCCGCCAGGCTCTTCGCATGCGCCTTGGTGTGCGGCCGGCTGCGGGCTGCTCGTCAAGCACCGGCAGATAGAACCGCCCGATTTGCAGCAAGTCAGCAAACACACCCGCAGCACCGCTTGGCTGCCCGGCGTGGCCGCCGGACTGAGCGTCATGCCGCTGCACTCCAACGGCGGCGAGAACGTGGCGCTGGTGCGCTGGGATCCCGGCACGCATTTCCATCGGCACACGCACTGGGGCGGCGAAGAGATTTTCGTCGTGAGCGGCGTGTTCGAAGACGAGCAGGGCCTCTACCCAGCGGGCAGCTGGCTGCGCAATCCGCACCTATCGAGCCATACACCGTTCTCTACCGAAGGCTGCGTGATCTTGGTCAAAACCGGCCACCTCGCCGCGCTCTGAGACGCTAGCGTTCGCGCTGCACCACGAGCAGGCTATGTACGCCAAGGCCGCCATCCCGAACGCCGACGTGTCGCGCGTTGCCACGCAAACTCCGGCCGAAGCGATGGGCGTCACCCGTGACCGCGGGGCTATCGCTCCGGGTCGCTACGCCGACATGATCCTGATCGACGGTGGCCTCCTGCAAGACATCACCGACACCCGCCACATCCACCTAGTACTCAAGCGCGGCAAGCGCTTCGAGCCTACTGCATTGGAAGTGGCGATCGGGATAGCGCCGTAATCGATATCGGGTGATGTGGCTCTGACGGCTCAGCGACTTAACTGGCGGGACAGTTATTGAGCGGACAAGGGCAGCCGTCCAGCGAGGAGCTGCACTACAACTCGCAGTCAGCTGTCAGAGGGCGGCGGGGCGCTTTTGGCCTTGGGGCCCAGCAACCTTTGGATGGCGTTCACTACCGCACCTGGCTGATCGAGCTGGATGTCATGCGATGCACCCGTCACGTCAATCACATTGCTGTCCGTTGACGCAGCCAAGATTCGACTGAAAGTCTGGGCCCGCTTCGCGTCGATGACAGCGAGAACCTCGCCGGGAGCGTCTTCTTTCTGCTCGGTGGCCCTGAGCACCACTAACGGAATGGACCCGTAAGATTCATCGGCAGGAACCGGCACAGAAAACAGGCCAATGTTGTGCGCAAGCTCTGAGCGCAAGGTGCGCCAGTAGGATGGCTTGGACTTGTTTGTTGTCATCGCTGACACGACAGATTCGCTCATCCAGTGCGGCGGCTTCCGCAAGCATGTTTGTTGCATGGTCGCCATGTCATCGGCCAAGGCGGCGCGCTCGCACGCGGCCAGAATTTCTTCGCGCTGCGCGAGCATAGATGCGACCTGCGACTGCCACTCCTGTGGCATCTGATCGTCCGCCCCTTGTTCAGGAGGATCGACCAGCACCAGGCCGGCGACCTCCTGAGGGTAGAGCTGAGCGTACTTGCGCACGATGTTGCTCCCCAGCGAATGGCCAACGAGGACCACGGGCGTTACATTGCCCAGCGTCTGAATGAGTGCATGCAGGTCGGCGACATCGGCCACCAGATCGCGTGGATACGGGCCTTCATCGCTGAAGCCATATCCAGCACGGTCGTAGGCACAGACTCGGGTCAGACGCGCCAGTTGCGGTTGCACGAGGTACCAGGTGCTGGAATCTGCGTTACCGCCAGCCTCCAGAATCACAACGGGCTCACCTTCACCGCTGCAGCGCAGGTTCAATGCGCGGCCGTCGCTTAGCGCGACTAACTCCCCGTGCGTCGCAAAGGCATCGGCAATCACTTCAGAGCCGGTGCTGTTTGCGCAAGCAGGCGCGGAGAGACCTGCAAACAACGCCATAGACAAAAGCGCAACGGGCAATGAACTCATGTGGACACTCCTGTTTCCGCTGCTGATCCTAAACTCGGGCAGACCGAGATTTCTTTATGGACGACAACGAATGCCGTTGGCTGTCCACGGTCCCCGCCAAACCGCCACTCTTCAAGCGACACTGGCCAACCGTTTGGTTTGGCTCAACCCGGCTAGGAACGGATGCTCACTCGAGCGGTCCTTCGGATTGGCTCCCCGAAGGCCGTCATTGAGAATCGCAGTGGAAGCGGCGGCTTATTTGTTCGGACAGCTGATGTTTGAGGCACTGGGTTTGCACTAGATGGTGATGCGAAGAGCGGCGGCTTCGTCAAAACCCGTTCGTGCTGAGCCTATCGAAGTACCCTTCGACAGGCTGAGGGTGAGCGGCCGATTCCGGAAGGTTCAAACATCAGCTGGCGAGATCAATAGCATTGCAGTCGCCGCGCGCGCGACGAAGCGGTCACTGCGCTAAGCGGCTTGTTCGAAGATGAGCACGACCGCGACACGACAGGTTGGTGGCGTCGTGACCCTAGCGAGCCGTACGTCGCAATCGACATTCGAGTGCGGCGTTTACTTCAAGGCGGGGAGTCTTGTCTTGCATAGAGCATTGAGCATCGAGCGCGACCTGCGACGGTATGTCGCACCCAGCAGCAACGGCCTTTATTCATACTTGCGCGATGCGCACCGGCAACACACCCTTTCTCAAAACGCTCTGTCACCTGCGTTGGCTCGCTGTAGCAAGCCAAGCGGTGGTTAGCTTTGTGGTCACGGTGCCGCTACAGCTAGCCATACCTACAGCGCCGCTTTGGAGCGGCATCGCAGCGCTCACGGCGTTCAATGTGTACGCCACGCAACGCGCCTCGCATGCGCCGGAAGCAACACCGCGCGAGGTTTTTTTGCACATCTGCGTCGATGTGGCCGTGCTTGCGTGGCTAATCGGCTGGAGCGGCGGCATCGTGAACCCGTTCACGTCGCTATTCCTGCTGCCCATTGCGTTTGCCGCGCTGGCGCTTCCGCTGCGCTGGATTTACGCCACTGCAGCGCTGTGCGGACTTGGCTATGCGCTATCGGTCGTGCTGGGTCGACCACTGCCGCATGTGCATGGTGTGATGGGTGACAGCTTCGATTTGCATCTGTTTGGCATGGCCGTGAACTTTCTCATCTCAGCCGGCGTGGTGCTGTACT
>JBBSIY010000398.1:0-2994 GCA_038257785.1 Lysobacterales bacterium | reverse complement strand
GAGTTCGACATCGGCTGGGCAGCAATTCGACTGCTGCAGGCGCTGGGTCTAGCCAAGGTGCTGCGGGTCGCGCCGAGCCTTGATGTGCGACCCAACATTTCGATGCCCGATGCCGAGACGCTGAAGGCGCTCCTCGCTCATCGCTTTCAAGCGATGACTGACTACTACCGTCACGTGATGCTGCCGGCGCTGCGCGAAGAGGCCACCCATGCGGGCGACAACCTGCGTGCGCTGCCGAGCAAGCTGCGGCGCGGGTTGGCTGATGATGGTCGCTGGCTGGATTCCGAGGCGCGCGCCAAGCTGCAGGCGTTCATCGCGCACAAACCGAAGCTGGCAACCTTGGTCGAGTACCGTGCGCGTCTTGCGGCCGTGTTGGAGGAGCGCTCTAGCGATGCCGGCGCGACGCTGCAAAGACTGCACGACTGGTGCCGCGAGGCAGAGGCCACCGGCATTCATACGCTGAAAGAGTTTGCCGCGCGCCTACGTGGCTATGCGTTGGTGCCCGCTGCGGTCTAAGGGCACTGGCTCGGCAGCAAGTGGCGGCACCAATTTTTACTTGGCTGATCTAGGTTAGCCCGCCATGCTGCGGCTCAGTTCTGAGCTCCGGGTCGCGCATGCGCTTTTGGTTTCTAGTGATGCTTGCTGTCGCTGCCAATGCAGCGGCGGATGCGCGCTCAGACTATCTGCAGCAGTTCGACATCAGCGCCGACGGTCGCGTGCAGCTTGGCGAGTTTCAGTCTTACCTGAGCCAAGGGTTCGACGCGCGTGATGTCAACGGTAACGGCATTCTGGATATCAATGAGCAGCCGCCCGGCAGCAATCGGCGTCCGCTGAGTCGGACAGAACACTTGCGCGCGCTTGAAGCCGCCTTTCATCGGCAGGATCGCAACCGAGATGGCCACTTAAATGCGGCCGAACTAAGCGCGCCACCGGGATAGTGGATTGATTTCAACCTAATCTCTAGTGTGCATAGCGGGGCCGTGTCGAACGCGGATTTTGTTGGACTTACGCAGTATCAATCTAGGGGGAGACTCATGAAAAAGTTGACACAGGCAACACTTGCGCTCGCGCTAATGAGCGTAGCGACGATGGCTACGGCAGCCAAGCTCGACTCGGCCGTCAATATTCGCAATGACTCTGACTGGTCGATCCACGAGCTTTACGTATCGTCTGAAGATGACGACGAGTGGGGCCCTGATCAGCTGGGTAGCGAGATAATTGAGTCGGAAGGCGGCAGCTACCAGCTGCACAGCATTCCGTGCGACTCGTATGACGTTCGCTTGGTTGACGAAGACGGCGACGAGTGCGTGGTCAGCGGCGTCCTGCTGTGCGCGGATAAGGACACATGGCGCATCACCAATGACGACCTGTTGGCGTGTCAGAACGAATCCTGATCAGCTCTTGGGTTGGTCGTGATGAAGCTCGGGCGGTGCATTAGACCTAGCCTCGGCGTCTAATCGACCTTGCCCGAAATGCAAAAGCCCGCCGGAAGGCGGGCTTTTGCTTGGTGCAACCGCAGATCACTAAACAAGCGAGACTGCGGATACCTGAAGGCTTACTTGATCTTGCCTTCCTTGTACGGCACATGCTTGCGCACTACCGGGTCGTACTTTTTGATTTCCATCTTGTTCGGCGTGGTCTTTTTGTTCTTGTCGGTCGTATAAAAATGACCGGTGCCAGCTGACGAGATCAAACGAATTTTATCGCGCTTGGAAGCCATGATTTATCTCCTCAGACCTTTTCGCCGCGAGCACGTAGCTCGGCGAGCACGGACTCAATGCCGTTCTTGTCGATGGTGCGCAGGGCATGAGCGGAAACGCGCAGCTTGACCCAGCGATTCTCGCTCGGGACCCAGAAGCGACGCTCGTGCAGATTCGGCAGCCAGCGGCGCCGCGTTTTGTTGTTGGCATGGGAGACATTGTTACCCGTCTGCACACCCTTTCCTGAGACTTGACACACACGTGCCATAACGCACCTCGATGAAGGTTCTGGTGCCCTCCTTAGCCAGGAAGGCTTCGGCCCCGCGCGGTAAACTCAAGCGCACGCGATACAGGAAACTCTCTCGCCCATGGCCGCGACATCGCGCTGTCGAACGGGCAATGTCAGCGCTAGGCTGATTTGGCGAGCCGCGCAGTATGGCAGGCGAGCCGTTGTTGAACAAGTCGCGGTCGGCTGTGCCGACCCGGATCAATTCTTGCGCTAGCCGCTCTACGACTTGCGCAAGCGCTCAAGGATGCCCTCGAGCACGTCGAGATTGTGGTAGCTGATGACCAGCTTGCCGCGCCCGCCGCGTCCTTGCTGCACTTCGACGGCGGTGCCGAGCGATTCTGAAAGCTCAGTTTGCAGCGCCTTGATGTCGGCGTCGATGCGGGGGCTGGGCGCAGCACTGCTTGCGGCTTTACCTTTTTGCAGCGCCTGCACACGACGTTCTATCTCACGCACTGACCACTGCTCGTCAGCCGCCTGTCGGGCCAGTGCTTCGGCCACGCTGGCCGGCAGGGTGAGCAGCGCGCGCGCATGTCCCATCTCGATGCTGCCGCGCTCGACTAGCTTGCGCACGCCCTCTGGCAGTTCCAGCAGGCGCAGGAGATTGCTGACCGCGGCGCGCGAACGGCCAACGGCGTCGGCCGCCTGTTGATGCGTCAATGCAAACTCGTCGATCAGGCGCTGTAGCGCGACGGCCTCTTCCAGCGGATTTAAGTCTTCACGCTGGATGTTCTCAATCAGCGCCATCGCCAAGGCAGCGTGGTCGTCGCTTTCGCGAATCACCACCGGCACTTCGCGCAGGCTCGCCAGCTGAGCCGCGCGCCAACGACGCTCGCCGGCGATGATCTCAAACCGATTGGTTCCGACGCTGCGGACGATGATCGGCTGAATCAGGCCCTGCGCCTTAATCGAGTCGGCAAGCTCCTGCAGGCGCTCGCTGTCCATGTGGCTGCGCGGCTGATACTTCCCGGGCTGCAGCTGTTCAAGCGGCAGCACGCGCATGCGCTC
>JBBSIY010000397.1:0-2996 GCA_038257785.1 Lysobacterales bacterium | reverse complement strand
GTCAGCTCGGCGACGGCAGCACCACCAATCGACCTATCGCTGTTCAAGTGACCGGCTTGGAGAGCGGTGTAGCGGCGATATCGGCCGGCTTCTTTCACACCTGCGCGGTCACCACGGCGGGTGCGATGCGCTGCTGGGGCATCAATCAATCGGGGCAGCTTGGCGATGGCAGCAACACGGATCGGCTGACGCCAGCAGCAGTGGTCGGACTCTCCTCTGGCGTCAGTCAGCCGGCCGCTGGCGCACTGCACTCGTGTGCGCTGCGTACGAATGGCGCGGTGGTGTGCTGGGGCAGCGCCGAGTTCGGCACGATCCTCGGCGATGGATCCACCATCGACCGCAACGTGCCCGGAGACGTACCCAGCCTGCGCAGCGGTGTGCTTGAGCTAGCGGCTGGCTACAGCAACAACTGCGTGCGATTGGCGACGGGCACGGTGCAGTGCTGGGGTCGCAACATCGGCGACAACACGCAAATTCCGCGACCGTTGCCGACCGACGTCGCCGGCTTGACGCGCGACATTACGGATGTTGACGCGGGCGTCGGTGACCACAGCTGCGCGGTCGTTTCCGGTGCGGTGCGGTGCTGGGGCGACAACACCTTCGGGCAAATCGGCGACGGCACGACGCATGGCGAAACGCGCGCGATGACGGTCGTCACCAATGAACTCGCGCGACGCGTCGTCCCGATTACGGAGACCGCTAACGCCGCTAGCAGCGCCGCCCAGTTTGATGCCAGCGGACGCTATGTGGTGTTTGAATCCGACGCCAACAATCTGGTTCCAGGGGACAGCAATTCGGCGACCGACGTGTTCCGTCGCGATCGTGACACTGGCCTCGTTCAACGAGTCAGCGTTGACAACGTCGGAGCCCAGATCAGCGGTGCCGCCACCGATGCGTCGATGTCTGCGGACGGCCAGTTGATTGCGTTCATCGCTCCCGATATGGCAGTGGCCAAGCTGCTGGGCGAAACGCCCGCGCAGCGTAAGCTAAGACTTAAAGAATCTTCGTCAGCGATCTATCTGCGCAACCTCTTGACCGGCAGCACGCAGCGCGTTGCGGCGGTCATGCCAACAGGCGCGGCGCCGACAGTGGCACCGGGCGGCGGCAGTATCGCCTTCACCGCCCCCGTCACCGATCCCAGCCAAGGGACGATGGGGCAGATGAACGTTTTCGTGCTTCCGCTGGCGCGCGCGGGGAGCACCGTTGTCCCTGGCGCGGCAACCTGCGTGAGTTGCAAATCGATCAGCACAACCGGCACGGCCACGAGCGCGGATGCCAACGCAGCCAGCAGCAACGCAGTGCTCTCGGCCGACGGTCAATGGTTGGCGTATCAAACCGGCGCGAGCAATGTCCTCGCCAACATCGCCGCACCCTGCCCCGTGGGCAATAGTCAGATCATCTTGCGCAACATGCTCACCGGCGCGACACAGCGCATCAGCCCTAGCAGCACACTGGCTGGTGCCCAGTGCGCCACCGTTGGCAGTCAAAATCCCAGCATTGACGCCAGCGGGCACACGCTTGTATGGCAGACCGATCAAAATCTTGTCATTGGCGACAGCAACGGCCTCAGCGACGTGTATGCGTGGCGAGCGGATACCGCTGACGTAATACGGGTCAGTGCCGGTGCGGACGGCGCCGACACCACAGGCGCGGCGGTATCGCCGCAGATATCCGGCGATGGCCAGCAGGTCGTATTTGTGAGCGCTGCGTCGAATCACGATCTTGCATCGCCCGACAACAATGATCGCGCCGACGTGCACAGCGTCAATCTTGCGACCTTGCAAACCATTGAGCGCCTGTCGCGCACGGCTAGCGGCAGCGAGATCAACGCGGCCAGCGCTAGGCCGGCGCTTAATTTCGACGGCAGTGCGATCGCCTTTCAAACCACCGCCAGCAACTTGGCCTCAGGACTTTCTGGCAGCTCAACCATCTATGCACGGAGCAATCCGCAAGCCCAAGCAAAGCGCACCGCGACATGGTGGATTCCTTCTGAATCTGGCTGGGGTCTTACCGTGTTTGATCAGGGCAGCCTGTTGGCACCGGCATGGTTTACCTACGACACGGACGGCGAGCCCACGTGGTTCCTGATTGGGGGCGCATTTCCGCAGCCCGATGGAAGCTTCCGAGGCGATGTCTTGCGCCTGCGCGGCACGCCGTTCGATCAAATCAACGGACCGGCCACGCAGTCAGTCAGTCCGGCGGGCTCGGCGGTGATGACGTTTGCGGGCGAGAACCGCATGCAGTTCGACTACAGCGTCGATGGCTTCAATCAATCAAAGTCGCTCGAAAAATTTCCGTTTGGAGCGCGCAACTTCTCCTGCTCCACGACGCCCAGCGCCTCGCGCCAAGACGCCATCAACTACACCGATCTGTGGAGCGGCGCGGGCAGCAATGCGGGCTGGGGCTTGACCCTGCTACACGTCGACAACAGCGTGTTCGGTGCGTGGTACACCTACGATAGCGACGGCGAAGCGGTGTTCTTTGTCATTGTCACCAGTCGTCAGGCCGACGGCAGCTTCACTGGCAATGTTTTCCGTCAGCGCAACGGCACGCCTTTTTCGGCAATCAACGGCTCACTTGCTAGCCCCGCCAGCGACATCGTAGGGACGACCCGTTTCGTGTTCAACGATGGCGAGACTGCGAGCTTCAGCTACACGGTGGGTGCCGTCACCCAAACCCGCAGCATCAATCGCCTGCTGGTTGGCCGCGATGGTCAGCAGTGCCGATCTACCGACCTGTCGGGCAACTGACGCGCCATGTGGTGGACAACACGCGGCTTATTGGCGGCGCGTGTCGAGCGATCCAATGAAGTGCTCAGCCAGTGCTGCAGCCGTGATACGTAGCAGGCTGGTGTTGACCTGCAGGGTCAACATGCCAGTCGCAGGGTTTGCGTTCGCCACGCTCACGCCGTGCTTCGCAATACGTGCGACCCATGCATCAGTCGACGTGCCGACCAGCTCCAGCTGAAAGCGACATGTCCCCTGCACCTGGGTATG
>JBBSIY010000396.1:0-3011 GCA_038257785.1 Lysobacterales bacterium | reverse complement strand
TGAAATTCGCTGCAAAAGGAGTTTTTCTACAGCCTCAACACTCAGGTTGAGCGTGCCTTCGCTGAGCAGCAGCTGGGCAAAATCGTCATTCAGTTCGAGAATCTCGAAGCCACTTTCAGGACCTAGCCGAACTGCCGCGCTGCCGACCTGAATCTCAGCGCGCGCGTCGCGTCCCGTCCACAGTCGGTCGCCGCGAATCAACGGTCGATTAAGCATCAGGCCAAGCCAGTCGTCTTCGCCGGCGGGTGAGTAGCTGACACGGCCTTCGCTATGACTGACGCGCGCCACCCGAGCCGACGGATCAGAGTACTGCGCGTGCGCAGTGGTCAGGGCGAGCGGAGCCAAGAGGAGCAGGCTTACGAGGACTAGGAGACGGGAAGAGATGGACATGCGGGGTTCCTGATTACTTCCGGTTGCCAGCGACTAACAACACAAGTCCAAGGAGGGTGGCGCCTGCGCCAAGCCAAATTGGAATGTTTACTGTTTCTTTGTCTTTCACCGTCATTTGCAGCGGACCGAGTTTGGCGGTGTGGCTATCCTTGGTGTACGTGAATCCGCCATAGACGAGGCCGAGAATTCCGGCAACGGTCAAGGCGAGTGCAGCCAGTTGTGCAGGCTTCATTAGCAATGGTTTCCTAAAGTGGGAGCGCGCGCGGCCGCGACTGCACCGATCCGCCCGTTTGGCGTCGGTCAGCTAGTACAAACATGAAGGAAGGCGGGTAGTCGAGCAGGGCGATGGCTAGCGAGACATCGCGGCTGCACTCGAAGTGGCAGGAATCAAATCCTGACAACAGCAGTGCTACGTTGGAAGTGCGGCGCCGCCCTAGTTGGCGTGCGGACTGACTACGCCGCAAACGATACCACCTCTTCACAAAGCAGCCTGATCGTTAGTAGACACTTTCGTAGTTGCGCCGGCGAAATGATGCCTTCGGTTCAGAATTTAGCGACAAGGCAGGTCTTTTCGCGTGCAGAACTCACTCATGGGGCCTTCACAGACTTTAGAATCTGTCGACCTGTACTTGCGGAGTTTCCATGGCCGGTTCCAGTTTGCTTGCACTCCTCGACGACATTGCGGTCATCTTGGACGACGTCGCCATCCTTACCAAAGTTGCCGCCAAGAAGACGGCGGGCGTGCTGGGCGATGACCTGGCGCTGAGCGCCGAGCAGGTGTCGGGCGTGCGTGCCGAGCGCGAATTGCCGGTTGTCTGGGCGGTGGCCAAGGGGTCGATGGTCAACAAGACGATCCTTGTGCCTGCTGCGCTGTTGATCAGCGCTTTCGCCCCCTGGGCCATTACGCCATTGTTGATGGTCGGTGGCGCGTTTCTGTGTTTCGAAGGTGCCGAGAAAGTGCTGCACAAGCTGCTGCATAGCAAGCAGGAGCGGGTGCAAGACGAGGCCAAGCTGACCGCGGCGCTGCTCGATCCCGAAGTGGACTTGGTCGAGGTTGAGCGCGGCAAGATCAAAGGTGCGGTGCGCACCGACTTCATTCTCTCTGCCGAAATCATCGTCATCGCGCTGGGCTCAGTCGCTGCCGCCAGCTTTGGCATGCAGGTCGCTACGCTGGTGACCATTGCTGTGCTGATGACGGTGGGCGTGTATGGCTTGGTCGCCGGCATCGTCAAGCTAGACGACCTCGGGCTCGCGCTGAGTCGCACCGAAGGCGAAGGGGCTACGGTGCAAAGCAGGCGCGCTTTGGGCCGCGGCATTTTGTTGGCCGCGCCGAAGCTGATGAAGCTGCTGTCGATTGTCGGTACCGCGGCGATGTTCTTGGTCGGCGGCAGCATCTTGATCCACGGTCTGCCGGCTCTGCATCACCTGATTGAGCCGCTGCTGGCTGCGGGTGGCCTCACCGCCACGTTGATTAGTCTGGCGGCCGATGCACTGGTCGGTATGGCGGCGGGCCTGCTGCTCGTTGGCGTGTGGACGGTGATCAACAAACTGCGCGGCAAACCGGCGCACGCCTAGGTCATGTCTAACGTGATTGAGCTCGTCGGCTTCGACGCCGACGATACGCTGTGGCATAGCGAGGGCTATTTTCAAGACGCCCATGCGGAGTTTGAGCGCATCGTTGGCGGCTATATCGACCTGCGCGATGCACGCCTGCACGATCAGCTGCTGGCCACCGAGCAGCGCAACATCAAACTGTTTGGCTACGGTGCCAAAGGCATGACGCTGTCCTTGATCGAGACAGCGATCGCGCTCACCGAGGCGCGCATCAGCGCGACCGATATTCATCGCCTAGTCGAGTTGGGTAAGGGCATCTTGACCCATCCGGTCGAGCTGATTGAGGGTGTTCGCGCGGCGGTCGAGGCGGTGGCAGAGCGCTGGCCCGTCGTGCTGATCACGAAGGGCGATCTGTTTCATCAAGAGGCCAAAGTGCGACAGTCCGACCTAGCAGAGCTATTCAAGCGCATTGAAATTGTTTCTGAAAAAGATTCGGCCACGTACGTTCGACTGATGCGCGAGTTCGATGTGGACGCGGCGCGCTTTGCGATGATTGGCAACTCGTTAAAGTCCGATATCGCGCCGGTGATCAAAGCCGGCGGCTTTGGCGTGCACGTGCCTTACCACGTGACCTGGAGTCACGAGCTAGACACCAGCATCGACGCCAATCATCCGCGTCTTGCGACCGTCACCAAGGCCGCCGAAATACCTGCGGCGCTTGCGTCTCTCGCGGAGCACGCAGCACGTTCAGTCCCCAGCGCGTAGACTTCGCCCCGGCGGAGTCGGCCAGACAGTCGCGTCATCAGCGTTTGCTTCGGCAAACAACGGTGCCGAGGAAAGTCCGGGCTCCATAGGGCACGGTGCCAGGTAACGCCTGGGCGGAGCGATCCGACGGAAAGTGCAACAGAAAGATACCGCCGATGGCCCAACGCTTCTTCGGAAGTGCGGGGATCAGGCAAGGGTGAAATGGTGCGGTAAGAGCGCACCGCGAGTCCGGCAACGGACCGGCACGGCAAACCCCACCGGGAGCAAGGCCAAATAGGGAGACTATGCTGCTGCCCGCAGTG
>JBBSIY010000395.1:0-3015 GCA_038257785.1 Lysobacterales bacterium | reverse complement strand
TGACAAGCAGCGTTTCCACTAGCGCAACGCCAGCGGTATTTTTGTAGACCTTGTGCGGGTAGCCACCCAGCGTGTCACTGAGGTCCGGCGTCTGATCGATAGCGTGGACGTTGGTCCATTGCTCCATGCTTTCGGTCACATTGACCGGGCGCACCGTGCTGTCTGACGTGCCGTGCCAAATCGAAACGCGCGGCCAAGGACCGCTGTGTGAACTCGCCGCGCGCACCTTGTTGCCCCACTGGGCCGGGCTGAGGTCGCTGCCCGGATTCAAACAGCTAAATGCTGCGGTGGTTCCAACGCCACAGTTGTAGGGAATGCCAGCGATGATCGCGCCGCCTGCGAACAGTTCAGGGTAAGTCGCCATCATCACAGCGGTCATCGCACCACCCGCCGACAGCCCAGTAACGAATACCCGTGTTGAATCACTGGCGTGATCGGCCTTCATTCGATCGACCATCTGCTTGATCGACAGCGCCTCGCCTGAGCCACGTGAGATATCGGCAGACTCAAACCAGTTGAAGCACGCGCTGGAGTTGTTGCCGCTCTGCTGCTGCGGAAGCAACAGCGCAAACTTCCAGGTGTCGGCTAAACCTTGCCACCCGGTCTCGGCGTCGTATGCAGCGGCTGACTGCGTGCAGCCATGCATCGCCACGACCAGAGGCGCATTTGCCGGGAGTCCAGCGGGCACGTACTTGAACATTTTCAAATTGCCGGGGTTGCTGCCAAACCCAGTGACCTCGCTCAACGCCAGCGCCTGCCCACTGACCAATAGCGCAACTAGCACCGCACACGCACTTACCTGATTGCGAAAGGCACTAAGCGCGCCAGCGCGCGTGCCGAACCACAGATTGGTAACCCACATGATCCACCCTCCCGGTGAACGCCATGAACGCGGTGTGCGCCACAGTTGATACGAGTTAGTCAGGAGTTCTGCGGCGCTGCTATTGAACGAAAGGGCATCGTGCAGCGCAGCATTGTTTCGAAATTACCTCTGCCGATTGCGAGCTCCTGCAGCAAGGCGTTGCAGGGTCTGCATGAGTTGGGCCTTTCACCAAATGGCGCTGCCCACTGTTTCCGATTCGATCAGCAGAGTAAGGTTGATCCTCACCCCCTAATCACGCTCGCCACGCGCACCGCATATGACTGACGCCGCCATCGCTCTAGCAGAAGCACAGAACCTCGATCCGTACTGGATGCCGTTCACTCACAACCGGTACTTCAAAAAGAACCGGCCGCTGGATCGCATGCTGGTCAGCGCAAAGGGCGCGTACTACACGACGGTAGAGGGGCAGAAGCTGTTTGATGGCCTGTCGGGGCTGTGGTGCTGCGGGCTTGGCCATGGCGACCCGCGGATCATTGAGGCGGTCAAGGCGCAGCTGGATCTGGCCGACTACGTGCCGCACTTTCAGCTGGCCAGCCCGGAGACGTTTCGACTCGCAGAGCGCATTGCCGACCTGGCGCCCGGCGATCTCAACCGCGTGTTCTTCGTCAGCTCCGGATCAGAGTCAGTCGACACCGCACTAAAAATCGCGATTGGCTATCACCGCCTGCGCGGCGAGGCCTCGCGTACGCGCATCATCGGCCGCGAGCGCGGCTATCACGGCGTGGGCATGGGCGGCATTTCAGTCGGCGGCATGGTCGCCAATCGCAAAATGTTTGCACCGCTGATGATCAACGGTGTCGATCACCTGCCGCATACGCACAACCTTTCGCAGATGGCGCATTCGCTTGGACAGCCAACTTGGGGCGCACATCTTGCCGATGAGCTCGAGCGTCTGGTGACGCTGCACGACGCATCGACCATTGCGGCGGTCATCGTCGAACCCATGCAGGGTTCGGTCGGCGTGATTATTCCGCCCGTTGGCTATCTGCAGCGACTGCGCGAGATATGCGACAAGCACGGCATCCTGCTTATTTTTGACGAAGTGATTTGTGGCTTCGGACGCATGGGCGACTGGTTCGGTGCGCAGGCGTTCGGCGTCACGCCGGACCTCATCACCTTCGCCAAAGGCGTGAACAACGGCACCGTGCCGATGGGCGGCGTGATCGCCAAGCAAGCCATCTACGACACGTTTATGCAGGGCCCGGACTACGCCGTCGAACTGTTTCACGGCTACACCTACTCAGGCCACCCGCTGGCCATTGCGGCGGCGCACGCGACGCTCGACGTGCTGCAGAGCGATGACGTGCCGCAGCGCTTTCTAGCGTTGGGGAAACTGATGGAAGAAGGCGTGCATTCGCTGCGCGGCGAACCCAACGTCATTGACACGCGTAACTTCGCCGGTGCCGCCGCGTTCGAGATGTCGCCGATCGAGGGCAAACCCGGCCTGCGCGCCATCCGTCTGTTCGAAGACGCCCTCAAGCGCGGCCTGCTGGTGCGCTTCACCGGTGACAACATCGCTCTAGCCCCACCCGTGATCAGCACCGAGTCAGAAATCCATCAGCTATTCGAAGGAATGCGACAGTCGATTCGGGCTGTGGCTTAGTTTTTTTGTTAAGAGCGGAGGGCTCTCAACGCAAAGACGCAAAGACGCAAAGGGCGCAAAGGGCGCAAAGGAGAGCAAAGACAGTTGCAAATTTGGGATCGTCGCAACATCGGCAACTGAAGTTCGATTGTTCAGATTCTTCGTATTTGTTTCGCTTCGCTTTCCTTTGCGTCCTTTGCGTCTTTGCGTTGATCGCTTCGTTTTTGCTCCGCACCAGATCTCGCTTCAATTCACTTTCGAGGTAACACCATGAACGCGCAAGTTCGCAGCGTGCACAACGAATCATCTCCGCAACCTATTCCGCATTTTATTGGCGGTGAAAACGTCGCGGGTGAGGGCGGACGCACTAGCCCCGTGTTCAATCCGGCAACCGGCGCGCAGACCGGTGTCTTGCCGCTGGCCGATGCAGCGCTGGTTGATCGCGCAGTTAAAGCCGCGCGTGAGGCATTCCCGGCGTGGGCGCAAACGCCGCCGGCGCGCCGCGCCCGAGTGATGTTCAAGCTGCGCGAGCTGATTGAAGCGAACGCCG
>JBBSIY010000394.1:0-3016 GCA_038257785.1 Lysobacterales bacterium | reverse complement strand
GACGTCGACCTGGCCGCATCGAACCGCGTGCGATCAAACGAAGACCCAAATCCTATCCACTTCTCACCAAACCACGCGCCACCGCAAGGCAAATAGTACGCAAACATGGTCATCCATGAAGGCTTAAGTCAGTGCCATTCGAGCCTGAGCCCATCGTGAAACGGCTGCCCAATCGCAAAAAGCTGGCTGGCCACTGCAGGTCAGCGGGACATCGGAATTGCTTCACTGCACAATAGTCGTTGGAGCGCGACCCGCGCGCCTCCGGACCGCTCCTATTTGAATTCGCATGTCACTGCCTACAGGCGCTCTATGCTGCTAATGATCGATAACTACGACAGCTTCACCTTCAACCTGGTGCAGTACCTGCAAGAGTTGGGTGAGACGGTCGAGGTGGTGCGGAATGACGCGCTGAGCGTGGCTGAGGTTGGCGCGCTTAAGCCTGCGCGCGTAGTGATTTCGCCGGGGCCGTGTACGCCTGATCAGGCGGGCATTTCGCTGGCGCTGATTGAGCTACTGGGCGAGCAACTGCCGATTCTTGGCGTATGCCTTGGTCATCAGGCGATTGGTCAAGCGTTTGGCGGCCGGGTGGTGCGCGCCAAGACGATCATGCACGGCAAGACCTCGCTTATTCACCATCACGGCATCGGCGTGTTTGCCGGCCTGCCAAATCCGTTTACCGCGACGCGCTATCACTCACTTGTGGTGGCGCGCGAAGATTTGCCGGCGTGTTTGGAGATCACCGCATGGACGCAAACCGCTAACGGTGAATTCGACGAGATCATGGGGCTTCGGCATCGCACGCTGGCGATTGAGGGCGTGCAGTTTCATCCCGAATCGATCCTGACCGAGCACGGCCACGCGCTGTTGAAGAACTTTCTTCAGCCGCTTGCGTTGGCCGCCTGAGCCACGCCCACGACGCCACTTCACGAAGCCCAATGACTCCGCACCAAGCCCTACAGCGCGTTATCGAACATCGCGAAATATTTCACGACGAAATGGTCGCGCTAATGCGGCAGATCATGCGTGGCGAGGTGTCGCCGCTGATGTGTGCAGCCATCCTGTCCGGTCTGCGGGTGAAAAAAGAAACCATCGGCGAGATCGCGGGCGCGGCGCAGGTGATGCGCGAGTTTTCGGCAAAGGTTGATGTGGCCGACGCCGACAATTTCCTCGACATCGTTGGCACCGGCGGCGACGGTGCGCATACGTTCAACATCTCGACCGCGGCGATGTTCGTCGCGTCCGCTGCCGGTGCAAAAGTCGCAAAGCACGGCAACCGAAGCGTGTCTTCGAAGTCAGGCAGTGCCGACGTGCTGGAGGCGCTGGGCGCCAACATCGAACTGCAGCCCGAGCGGGTGGCGGCGTGCATTGAGGAAACCGGCATCGGTTTCATGTTTGCGCCAATTCATCATCCAGCGATGAAAAATGTTGCGCCGGTGCGCCGCGAGATGGGCGTGCGGACGATCTTCAATATCCTCGGTCCGCTCACTAATCCGGCCTCCGCGCCGAATATTCTGATGGGCGTGTTTCATCCTGATCTAGTCGGCATCCAAGTGCGCGTGCTGCAGCGCTTGGGTGCGCGACGCGCGCTGGTGGTGTGGGGGTGCGATGGCATGGATGAGATTTCCCTCGGCGCGGCCACCCACGTCGGTGAGCTGATCGACGGCCAGATTCGCGAGTACGAGATTCACCCAGAAGACTTCGGCATCGCGATGGCGGCCAGTCGCAATCTGCGGGTTGAGAATCCCGACGAGTCGATGGTCATGCTGCGCGCCGCGCTGGCAGGCGAGGAAGGCTTGCCGCGCGAAATCGTTGCCTTAAACGCAGGTGCCGCGCTGTATGCCGCCGGCGTCGCTAGCAGCATTGCCGATGGCATTGATCGATCGCGCGCGGCGATGGCGACCGGCGCGGCATTGGCGCAAATGCAGCGCTTCGTCGCATGCACGCAGAAGCTGGCGGGTGCTAAGGCGTGACCTCAGCGATTGCGGCGCGGAAAGCAAAGGTCGATCACGCAGCGATGAGCGCGCGCGGTCGGACGAATTGGGACTCAGAATATGCGGTGCGCGTGGCGCGAGTCGAGCGTGCGTATGCCGCTAGCAAGGAGTGCGCAGGGTGAGCGATGTGTTGCAGAAAATTCTCGCTCGCAAGCGAGAAGAAGTAGCCGAGCGCCGCGAGCGGGTCTCGCTGGCCGACTTAGAAGGGCAGCTGAAGAAATCAGCGGTGCCGCTGCGCGGATTCTTATCCGCGCTGCAGAACAAGGTCGAGGCTGGTCGGCCCGCAGTGATTGCCGAGATCAAGAAGGCCAGCCCGTCGAAAGGCGTGCTGCGCGCGGACTTTCGTCCGGCCGATATTGCGCAGAGCTACGAGCTTGGCGGAGCTGCGTGTTTGTCTGTGCTCACTGACATCGATTTCTTTCAAGGCGCTGATGAGTATCTGCAGCAGGCACGCGCGGCGTGTGCGCTGCCCGTGCTTCGCAAAGATTTCAACGTCGATCCGTATCAGCTGTTTGAGGCGCGCGCGCTAGGTGCCGATGCGATTCTGCTAATCGTCGCGGCGCTCGAAGATGGCGAACTGGTTGAGCTTGCGCGTGTGGCCAAGCGACTCGGCATGGATGCGCTAGTGGAAGTTCACGACGGTGAGGAGCTAGAGCGCGCGCTGCGTACCGATGCGCCGCTGGTCGGCATCAACAACCGCAGCCTGCGGACGTTTGAAGTGTCGCTCGATACCACCATTCGGCTGCTGCCTGAAATTCCCAAAGGACGTTTGCTGGTGACGGAAAGCGGCATCTTGGCGCGCGATGACGTGACCCAGATGCGCCAGCACAAGGTTCATGCATTCCTCGTCGGTGAGGCCTTTATGCGTGCCGAAGACCCGGGCGCGGAGCTGGCGCGCCTGTTCGGCTAGTGCACCGCTAGCTGACGTAGGGTGCGCCTCGGACCTGAGGTCTCCCCACGTTTTCTCGTTATTGTTCAGCCATTTGTCGCTAGGTCTTAGCTGGACGTGCGTGCAGGCGTTGGTT
>JBBSIY010000393.1:0-3023 GCA_038257785.1 Lysobacterales bacterium | reverse complement strand
TGCGCGAGCGCCGTCCGGCGAGAAACAGCGCGAGCGCCGCAAGCGGAGGCCCTAGCAATCCACCGGCTGAGATGAGCGCCCGTGACAACGCGCCGAAATTTCCGCGATGCGCCGCCACGCCCGAGCCATCCGGCCACATCGTCATCGTTTCGAATCGGCCACCGAGCAGCATCGAGGTGATCCCGTGTCCCAGCTCATGAACCAGCGTCGATAGCAGCAGCAGCGGCCACGACAGCAGATTCAGATAGGGCACCCAGTAAAGCGCCAACGTCACCAGGACAGCGACCAGCAGCGCCTGAGTGGCCTGGCGACTATGCAATAGAGTTGAGGTAGCCATATGGCAAGTGTAGCCGCGCTTGCCTCACGGACTCGAACACACCTGCGCCGCTAAACTAGCTAGATGATCGACGCTCTGAATCTCGCCCTGTCTCACACGTGGGAAACGCTCAAGTACGTTTTTCTGGTGTATGCCATTGGCCTTCTACTCGAACGCATCTACCGGGCCGAGAAAGACCAGCCTTGGCAGCACATTGCGTTCAATCTTATCTACACGATCCCGTTTATTTTTCTAACTCACCTGCTGGTACCGCCGCTGTCAGCGATCACTGCGCCGCTAATTGCTGGCTATGGCGGATGGCTGCCGGTTACGTTGCCCGAGAGCTTTGGCTGGCAGCTGCTGCAAGGCCTCCTGTATTTTTTTACCTTCGACTTTTTCTACTACTGGCTGCATCGGCTGCAGCACAAATCCCCGTGGCTGTGGGCGCAGCACAAGCTGCACCACGCCGAGCGCTCGCTGAACGTGACGACCGGTCAACGGCATCACTGGCTAGAAGAGCCCCTGCGCGTATTTATCGTCTTCCTGCCGTTCGGCATGGTGTTCACCATCACGCCACCCGTGATCAGCTGGCTGTGGACTGGCCTGCTGCTGTGGGGCTACATGATTCATCTCAACCTGCGCGTGCCGTTTGGGCCGTTGACCCGCGTATTCACCGGTCCGCAGGTGCATCGTCTGCATCACTCGATCAAGCCTGAACACACCGACGTCAATTTCGCTGCGTTTTTCCCTATTTGGGACATTCTGTTTGGCACCTACGTCGCGCCAAAGCATGACGAATGGCCAGCCACGGGATTGCATGACGGCGAAGATCTGAACCACCCGATCAAGTCCATGCTGTCGCCGTTTCGCGACTGGTGGCGCATGGCCCGCAGTGGCCGGTAGCGATTTTTGTGCGAAACGAAGTTAGCGACGCGCGTCGCTAATTCGACTGATGAAGATAGCGGCTGCGACGCTTACCACTAGCCACAGCGTAAATGCGGGCAGCGCGCCCAATGCCTTCAGACCGATCATCTCGCTGATGTAAATCAGCGGCATGTTGACTAGGTAAAGCACAAACACAGCTCGCGCGGCGGCTGTCAGTGTTTCTGCCGAGGTGCCTCGACAAAGCCACGGCAGCGGCAGTGCGCAGGCGATGCCCATCAACGCGAACAAAGCCACGCGCGCAGTGAACCCGGTGAGCGGCAAATTAAAAAACAGCGTGATGCTTAGGACAAGCATCAAAAGCCCAACCAACGCCGCGTAAGCCCGCGCACTCGACGTCGGTTGTCCCGCGTACCAACACGCCACCAGTCCACCCCAAGCGCATGCGTCCAAGCGCATAGGCAGCCATTTGCGCACGCCAAGATCCCATTCGGGATCGAGCGCGACGACCAGACCAGCGCGAAGCGCAAGCCCGCCCAATGCAAGCACGAGCAACGCGTTGCGGAGCGCGCGCAGTGAGTCTCCCCTGTGCGTCGCCCACAGCGCGAGCAGCGGCGCAACCATCGAGAACAGCATGAGCAACGGCAGATTCCACGCCTCGCCAAAAAAACCCGGGTGCGTTGCCCACGTGTTCTGCAGAAGCAACGGATAGGCCCATGCTCGGCCAGGCACGCTGCCGTGCTGCCACCACCACAGCGCAACGTTGATCACGACAAACAGCCAAAACAGCGGCAGCACGCGACGCAGCCGCGCTATCGCAAAACGAAACCCCGCAGCACGTGAATCAGGCGGCGACTGCAACAGCATTCCGACCACCAGAAACCCGCTCAGGGCAAAGAACACCTCAGTGCCAATCCAGCCAATCCCGAGCCAGACGTCATAGATCGGCAGCAGCGGATACAAGAAATACGCCCCGTGCGCGATCAGCACGAGCGCAGCGCCAAATAGGCGAAATACATCGAGACCGGCGTGACGCATGGTGTTAAGGCACTACGCGCATGAGTGGTTCATACCTGCTTCTGTCATCGATGTCTTCACCGCGTGAGCGATTCCTCTTTGATCCAGAATAGCGTTCACGTTCTGACATGTCCGTTCCTATGGAAGCAGTGGGCGCGGCGGTGGCAATCATCGCAAAGCACCGTCATCGCGAGGCCGGCTTGATCGGCTGTGGCAATCCAGCTTTTGCATTACCGCTTTACCGCTTTACCGCTTTGCCGCTTTGCCGCTTTGAAAATAGTTCTTCGCGTCGTTTCGTCTGCCTCAGCGGCAGCCGAGTCACTTTCTCGTGCTTCGCCAAGAGAAAGTAACCAAAGAGAAGGCGACCCCGATGTGGCGCTCGCGATGAAGCCGCGAGTGCGCGCCGGTGAGGCTAGGTTTGTTGACAGCACGTCCGTGTACTGACAACAAACAAGCGCGCATCCATGCGCGCTTCCCTTCGGGCTTTCCACCTCCCCGTCGCCGCCACATAGGGGACCCGAATGCAGGAGCCAGAGCAGCAGCAACGCCAACAGCAACAGCAACAGCAACAGCAACAGCAACAGCAGATCTAGCAGCTCGCGAGCTTTTGTTTCTGCTCTTGACCTTGGGCCCCTTGTGCAGCGGCGGTGGGCGGGAGATCAGGCCCGCAGGGGTGCGCGCATGGATGCGCGCGCGTTTTCGTCAGCACAGGACGTGCTGTCGAAAACCCCTCCCGACCGCTGCGTACTCGCGGCTTCATCGCGAGCGCCACATCGGGGTCGCCTTCTCTTTGGTTACTTTCTCTTGG
>JBBSIY010000392.1:0-3060 GCA_038257785.1 Lysobacterales bacterium | reverse complement strand
AGCGCGATGTAGCGCGCATCCAAGCGCTTTAAGCGTCGCCACCAGGCCGGCAGCAGCCACGGCAGCAGCAGCGCACTCGGCAGCCAGAGAGTGAACATCACCTGCACGTAGTACCAAACCGGCTGATAGTGATGCCATGGATTGGCGTAACGCTGCGCTGTCTGCCGCAGCAGTATCTCGGCGGCGTACGCGTGAAGCTTGGGATCGCTGCTGTTGACCACGCCCACCGCCAGTGGCAACAGCCACACCGCTGTGCCTAGTACAAAGCTGCCCATCACGATGCCAACTGCGGCCCACGTCAGGTTCGTCGCGGGCTGTCGATTGACGCGACGCCATTGCCGCGCCATCAGCGCAATCGGCACCAGCAAAAGCAGCGGCAGAAAGCCAACGCCTTTGGTGACGGTTCCCAGTCCCGCAGCAAAGCCGCCTAGCACCAGCATGGCGCGGTTGGGACCTAGCAGCGTGGCGCGCAACAGCGCCCAGAGCGACAGCGTCGTCAGCAGAACCAGCGTCATGTCTATCTGCGCGCGCTTGGCCTGCAGGCCGAACTGCAGCGTCGCCAGCAGTGCGAATACGGCGTAAGCGGCAATCGACGGATTCCACAGCCGCCGCCCCGCGTCCCACACCAGCCACAGGGTGCCTAACCCCGCCAGCAGCGAAGGCAGTAGAAAAGCAATTCGCCAATTGCCCACTAGCTGATAGCTAGCGGCTTGCGCCCACATAAACGGCGGCGGTTTGTGGCCGTAGAGTTCACTGCCTCGCATCGGCAGCAGCCAGTCGCCTGACTCCGCCATATGCTGCGCAGCCAGCACGAAACGCGGCTCATCCGGCGGTGAAGGATCACGCAGGCCGAGTCCCGCACCGAGGACGAGTGCCGACAACAGCAGCAGCCAGACGATGTGCTGCGACGTCGGGCGTCGTGCTGAAGAAAACTTAGTCATGTTCGATAGGGTGCGCGGATGTATGTGGGATTGCCGTTGGATTGCCGTTGGATGGACGCGTGAGCGCCTATCCACCGACGGCCTACGACATCGTTTCGACACGGCAACAGCATCATGGCTAACAATCTACCGTCGCTCACCAGCGCGTCACTGCCGATACGTCCCGCATGCACCTGCTTATTATCGAAGACAACCACAGCCTGACCGCCAACCTGTTTGAATATTTCGAAGGGCGCGGTCACACGCTGGACGCCGCACCCGACGGCGTAAGCGGGCTGCATCTAGCGGTCACCCAGCGCTACGATGCCGTGGTGCTCGACTGGATGCTGCCGCGTATGGACGGCTGTGAGGTGCTGCGGAGGCTGCGCTCAAGCGAGCGGCCGGATGTGCCCGTCATCATGCTCACTGCGCTCAGCGAGCTGCCCGATAAGGTCACCGGCTTTCGCGCGGGTGCTGACGACTTCCTGACCAAGCCCTTTGCTTTGCAAGAGCTGGAAGTCCGCCTCGAAGCGCTGGTCGCGCGCGCCGTCGGCGGGCGTCGTGGCAAACTGCTCGAGGTCGAGGATCTGCGGCTCGATCTGCGCACGCTCGAAGCATCACGCGCGGGTCAAATGCTGCACTTGTATCCGGCCTGCCGAAAAATTCTACAGGTGCTGATGCAGGCCAGCCCGGAAGTCGTCACCCGCGACCGGTTGGAGGAGGCCCTTTGGGGCGACAACCCGCCAGACGGTGACATGCTGCGATCCCACATCTACGAGCTGCGCCGGGTCATTGATAGTCCTTTCGAACGCAAGCTAATCCATACGCTGCCGCGCGCCGGGTATCGACTGGCGCTGCTGGCTCAGTAGACCGCGCATGCTGATTAGAAAAAGCCTCAAGCGGCGCATCACGCTCGGGCTATTCGCTTACCTCGTGCTGCTGGGCATCGGCATTGTCGGCTTCGGCTGGGTCGTGCAGGAAACTGCCGAAGCACGCATCTGGGAATCCATCCTGCTCGCCGAACTTGAGCGCCATGTTCAACAGACGAAGTCGGACTCCAGCTACCGCTGGCAAAATACCGACTCGCTAACCCTGCACGAATCTTCCATAGGCGACAGCGACACACCGTTCGCAGAACTTCCGCCAGGCCTGCATGACGAAGTCTCCATAGGCAACGCCTTGTTTGTCGTCCTGATCGAACAGCGTCAGGGCAAGCGGTTCACTCTGATGCTCAATATCAACGACATCGAGCGCGAAGAGGAAAGCTTGGTAATTGCGCTGCTAGCAAGCGGACTGCTAACTGCTGCGCTGCTGTTCGCTATCGTGGTTTGGGGCATCGGCCGATTGATTTATCCGCTACAGCTGCTGGCAACACAGATTGGTCGATTGACGCCCGGACATGCCGGTGCGCGGCTAACGTTGCGCGTCGACGGCAGTATCGAAGAAGCGACGATCACCGATGCTGTCAACGACTTTCTCGACCGCAACGATATGTTCGTCGAGCGCGAACGCGCCTTTATCGACACCGCCAGCCACGAGCTACGCACGCCAATTACGGTAATCGCGGGCGCGGCGGAGCTGGCGCTTTCAGAGGGCTCATTGCCATCGTTGGCACGCGGCCAGCTTGCGCGCATTCAGCGCACCGCGCAGGGTGTCGAGCGGCTGCTGCCTTTGCTGCTAGTGCTCGCCAAAGCGCCGGAAAAGCTTGCGCAAATCAGTGACCGCGTAGCTCTGCATGAGCTGCTGCTGGAAATTGTCGATGACCACCAGCATTTGCTCGGCGACAAGTCGCTAGAAATACGCGCCGCATCGCTGCCAACGTGCGTACTTTCCGCGCCGCTAAACATCGTGCAAACAGCGATTGGCAATCTGCTGCGCAACGCGATTGAAAACAGCGACAGCGGCATCATCAACATCACCCTGAGCACTGCTGGTGCGGTCTGTATCGAAGACCCAGGCCATAGAATGAGCCCCGAGCAAATCAGCATCCTTTACTCACGCTTGGCGCGTGTCAAAGGACGCGACGGCGGCGGCATAGGGCTTGATCTGATTTCCCGCCTCTGTGCACACCTGCGCTGGCAGCTGAGCTTTGATCCGCTACCCGCCGGCGGCACGCGCGTCACCCTTGATTTAAGCGCGT
>JBBSIY010000391.1:0-3066 GCA_038257785.1 Lysobacterales bacterium | reverse complement strand
GTTCGTGCGCAGCGCATGCCTGGCACGCGAGGCTGGCTACGACGGTGTCGAAGTGATGGGCTCGGAAGGCTATCTGATCAACCAGTTTCTCGCCCCGCGCACCAATCATCGCGAGGACGAATGGGGCGGCAGTTTTGAGAAGCGTCTTCGCTTGCCGGTAGAGATCGTGCGCCGCACGCGCGAAGCGGTGGGCAAGGACTTCATCATTATTTTTAGGTTGTCGATGCTGGAGCTGGTCGAAGGCGGCTCAACATGGGATGAAATCGTTGCCACCGCCAAAGCAATTGAGGCGGCAGGTGCCAGCATCATCAACACCGGCATCGGTTGGCATGAGGCGCGCGTCCCAACCATTGCCACATCGGTTCCGCGCGCGGCATTTGCGGGCGTCACCGGCAAGCTGAAGCCGCATATCGGCATTCCGCTCGTAGCGGTAAACCGCATCAACATGCCCGACGTCGCCGAGCAGGTAATTGCCAGCGGTCAGGCCGACATGGTGTCAATGGCTCGCCCGCTGCTCGCCGATGCATTTTGGGTAAAAAAGGCGCGTGAGCAGCGAGCGGATGAAATCAATACCTGTATCGCCTGTAATCAAGCGTGTCTCGACCATGTGTTCGTCAACAAGAAAGCGAGCTGCCTCGTCAACCCGCGCGCCTGCGCCGAGACCGAACTCAACTACACAGCGACCACTTCTCCCAAGCGCATTGCGGTAGTGGGTGCAGGCCCGGCCGGCTTGGCGGCGGCAACCGTCGCAGCTGAGCGCGGGCATCACGTCACGCTGTTTGATTCCGAGAGTGAAATTGGCGGCCAGTTCAACTTGGCGAAAAAGATTCCAGGCAAAGAGGAGTTCCACGAAACGCTGCGCTATTTCCGTCGACAGCTGGAACTAACCGGTGTCGAACAGCGACTCGGCGCTCGCGTCGATGCGGCGACGCTCGCTGCTGAAAAGTTTGACGAGGTCATTCTCGCCACCGGCATCGCGCCCCGCATGCCCGCCATCGACGGTATCGATCACCCGAAAGTAAGTTCGTACGTCGACGTCATCAGCGGCAAACGCGTGCCTGGCCGCTTCGTGGCCTTGATTGGTGCCGGCGGGATTGGCTTTGACGCTGCCGAGTTTCTAGTTCAGGCGGGCACCTCATCGACGCTTGCCCCGGCACGCTGGATGTCCGAATGGGGCGTTAATCCGACGTTCGAAGGCCCCGGTGGTCTTGCGGAGCCTGAGCCAGAGGAAGCGGCAAGACAGGTCTGGCTGCTGCAACGATCGGAAGGTCGGCCAGGTGCCAAGCTGGGAAAGACCACCGGCTGGATTCACCGTGCCGCCCTCAAACACAAGGGCGTGCGGATGCTCGGTAATGTGAGCTATGAGCGCATCGACGACGACGGGCTGCATGTGCGTATCGGCGATGAGGCGCAGTGCTTAGCCGTTGACGACGTGGTGATTTGCGCCGGTCAAGATCCGCTGCGCGAACTGGTCGAACCGTTACTTGCGTTCGGCATCAAAGCACACTTGATCGGCGGCGCAGACTTGGCTGCTGAGCTAGATGCAAAGCGGGCCATTGCTCAGGGCAGTCGGCTGGCGGCAGCGCTATAGAGGCACTTCGCCGCCGAACGAGTCCGTAAAAATGCCGAACTCAAAGGCGGCGCTAACCATGTCAGGTTGACCACCCACGTCGACCCCTTCTTCGCGAATCAGCGTCAACGATACATAGGTTGCCGACGCTGGCGGCGTAATCGGCGGCACGCTAACGTCAATCTCAATGTAGCCATCAATTGGCAAATACAGGGCCGCGCCGTTGTTTCCTTCGCATCTCGCGCTGCCGAAAGCGCGGCACGCTAAATCGCTGGACGGCTCAGCGATTAGACCCACACGGCCGCTGAGTAGACTGCTTGGCCCAAGGTTGTAAAGCAGAAAAGTCCACGTCAGTCGCAAATCCTGTGCGATTTGCGGGCGCTCATTGAGCAGTTGCATCGCGGTCGTGTGCTCGCCGCGCAGTTCGACTGCAACCGCATCCACTTCGAGGCCCGGGTTGGTCGGCGTTGGCACCAGCTCAGAGCCGGCGAAGCCCGAGATGAGTCGCAGCCCACGCGCATCAGGATCGCTGTTAGACCAAATGCGCTGATCCGCGATCGCTGACGGCGCTAATTCGTCCAAGATGCAACGCAGCGTTTGCCCGCTAAGCGCAGCGCAAGCCAAGTCTTCAACCAGCGTCAGGTCATCGTCGCCCCGAAAGGTAATTGCAGGATGCGCTGCAGTGTCGGGGCCCCGTGCCAACACGTGCGCGTCAACAGCAAAGCGGGAGCCAGCCGCCAGCGTGTGCTGAGGCACCGACAGGGTCAGCACGAAATCGGCGTAGTAACCCTGTAGCGCGAGTGAGGCCGCCCAAGCTGGGGTTCGCGCCGCTGTGACCGTCAACGCCAAAAGAACTACGATAAAACTGCCACGCGCGAACGCTGTGCGGGAGTGATTTGAACGCATCGGGGTCAGCCTCAGGTGCGAGAGTTTCGGTTGCCTGAAGGCAGCAGGAGTATTACCAGCAGCACCCAAAACCAAAGGCGCAACGTGCTGGCTTCAACCAAGCAAAGCAGCAGGAATAACGCTAGGGCGGAACCAGAGGCCCACCCCCTGAACGCGCCGCGGGCGGAGAATAGCAGCAGACACGCCGCCAGCGCCATGAGTATTCCGCCTTCAGCCAGCAGCTCCAGCGGCAGACTGTGCGGCCATGGAGTGAGGCGTGGGTCCACCCACCCAACGGTTGCCAGCGCATCGGGATAGACGTTCAAAAACCCGTGCGGTCCGATCCCGAGCCAAGGGTGTTGCAAAAATATTGCCCAAGCGGCCTGCCATAGTTGTACGCGTGCCAGCACGCCAGCCATTCCCTTGTCGAACAAACCAGACAGCGTTAGCGCCAGTCCGACGACGAAAAGTGCGAGCAGAAGCCAGCGATTGCGAGGACGCAGATGAGCGGCGAATTCGAGCGCAGTAGCCAAGCCCAGCAAGAACAATCCCAAACGCGACTGAAGCGCAATCAAGCCACCGCAAAGCAGCGTCCAAAGCACCAGTAGAAG
>JBBSIY010000390.1:0-3086 GCA_038257785.1 Lysobacterales bacterium | reverse complement strand
TCGGCAACATCGCCGGGCCTTTGCTTGCCTACGAAGTGCTGACTGCATTTTTCCTAGAGGCTAGTTTCCTCGGCATCATGCTGTTTGGTCGCAAGCGTGTGGGCGAGCGAGTACACACGCTCGCCACCGTGCTGGTCGCATTGGGCACGACACTGTCCGCATTCTGGATTCTTGCACTCAACTCTTGGATGCAGACGCCCGCGGGTTTCGAGATGATTGCGGGTCAGGCTCATGCGACCGACTGGTGGGCCATCGTGTTCAGCGCGTCGTTTCCTTACCGGCTGACTCACGTGCTGTTAGCGTCTGGCCTAACGGTCGCATTTTTGCTGGCGGGATTGTCTGCGTGGCAATGGCTACGATCGGATCGCCGCCCCGCCGTGGCGGTGGCGCTGCGCACCGGCGTGTGGCTGGGCGCGCTGCTGATTCCGCTGCAGATTTTTGTCGGTGACTTGCATGGTCTGAATACGCTGGAGCACCAGCCCGCGAAAGTCGCGGCGATGGAAGGCGTTTGGAAGACCGAACGCGGCGCCCCGGCGCTGATTTTTGCGATTCCAAACACAGCTGAGCGCCGCAACGACTACGCCATTGGCATTCCCAAGCTCGCCAGCTTGATTCTGACGCACGAGCTTGACGGCGAAATTCAGGGGCTGGACGCGTTCGAAGGCAGCCATCCGCCCGTCGGGCCGGTGTTCTGGGGCTTCCGCGTGATGGTCGGCGTCGGCATGCTGATGCTGCTCAGCGCGTGGACAGCCGCTTGGCAAATGCGCCGTGGACGCGAAGCGCCGCGCTGGCTGCTTCGTGGCCTAGTGGTAATGACGTTCTCAGGCTGGGTCGCCACGCTAGCCGGCTGGTACGTCACTGAAATTGGCCGTCAGCCCTGGCTTGTCTATGGCGTGCTGCGAACTGCTGACGCCGCGTCAGCGGTTCCGGCGCCGCTGATCGGCATGAGTTTGAGCGCCTACCTGATGTTGTATTTGGGTCTGCTGTTGGCCTACATCGGCGTGCTCTATCACCTTGCCCGCAACGGAGCAGCTATCGCCAAACCTGCGCCTGCGCCTGCCACAGTATTGGAAAACTGAGATGGACAGCAGTTATTGGCTACCGCTGATCTTCACCGGATTGATGGCGCTGGCGATGCTGGTGTATGTCGTCCTTGATGGTTACGACCTCGGCGTCGGCATCTTGATGCGCGGTGCGTCTGATCCACAAAAGGACCGCATGATCGCCTCGATTGGACCGTTCTGGGACGCCAACGAGACGTGGCTAGTACTCGGCGTCGGCCTACTGCTGGTGGCGTTTCCGTTTGCTCACGGGGTCATTCTGGGGGAGCTGTATCTGCCGGTAACCGCGATGTTGATGGGCTTGATCTTGCGTGGCGTCGCGTTCGACTTTCGCGTCAAAGCGCATGCGGATCACAAGCAAGTTTGGAATCGCGCTTTCTTCGGTGGCTCGGTAGTCGCTGCATTTTCGCAAGGCTGGATGATTGGTAGCTATCTCATTGGCTTTCGCAGTGACGTCATCGGCGTGACGTTCGCAGCGTTCATAGGGCTGTGTCTATGCGCCGGCTACGCGCTGCTCGGTGCCTGCTGGTTGATCATCAAGGCCGATGGTGAGCTGGTTAACAAAGCGGTCCGCTGGGCGTACTCCAGCCTGTGGTTGACGGCACTCGGCATCGCGGCGGTGAGCCTCGCGACTCCGCTGGTGAGTCCGCGCATCTTTGAAAAATGGTTTTCCCTACCCGAGCTGTTTTTGCTGCTACCGATACCGCTGCTTACCGCGCTGCTGTTCGCCGCCAGTGAATCATCGCTGCGCAAACTGCGCGTCGATCCTGATCGCCGCCCGTGGCAACCGTTCGCCTGCGCCATCGGGATTTTTGTATTGGCTTTTATCGGGCTAGCGTACAGCCTGTTCCCGTATCTGGTTATCGATCGTCTGACGCTATGGCAGGCCGCTGCCGCGCCCGAGTCACTCGGCATCATGCTGATTGGTGCGGCATTTACTCTGCCAATGATCGTCGGCTATACGTTCTACTCGTATCGCGTGTTCTGGGGGCGCAGCGAAGCGCTTAGCTACGAGTAGCGAAGCGCATGGGTGTAGCGAGCGAGGTCAGCGTAGGAAATAGATAACAAGGCCGGCACCCAAGGCTGATGCAGCCAGCGCGGCCAGCATTATGCCGATCGTATTGGGGCCTTTCCTGCCTCCTACTGGCAGCTGCTGTGTGGCCTTCTGTGCGGCAGGAATCTCCATTCCCGGAGCCACCAGCAGGAAGCGAATCGTATCCAGCCGCAGCTCATCTCCGGGGCGCAAGATGCCCTGCTGCACGCGCGCACCGTTGATATAAGTGCCGTTCGAGGAACCTAAATCTTCCACCGAAAGACCGTCCGAAACAGGCTTCACCTGCGCGTGCTTCCGAGAAATTTCATCGCTCGCTATGCTGATGTCGCATTCGGGTGCTCGGCCAATGATGACCTGATTAGGCACCGGGTAGTTCTTACCAAACGCCGCCCCCGATACGCCACGCAACACGAACTTTGGCACCGCCAAGCGAAGCCGCGTTGAGCCGCTGTCGGCCTCACCCTCTGGCGCGCTCAGGCCACGCGCGACTTCCACCACCACGAAGCGCGCCTGCACGCTACCGATGCCGAGCACATCGTTGCTGCGCAGCGCCATGACGCCGTGAACGGGCTTGCCGTTCAAGGTAATTTTCAGCGAAGGATCGGGAATCCGCAGCGTCACCCCCGCCCCCTGCAGCGAAAGTTCGCAGTGCACCGGCGCGATGTCCGGCAGATTCAGTCGCACCTGCGAATCAGGCGCACTGCCGATGCGGTTGATGCCGTCGTTGAGCAGCGCCTGCGGGTGCTCGCCATTGGGGAAAATGAGTTTCATCGAATTCTCAGATCGTCGGCCATCGATACACGGACTTAGTCAATTTCACGTACGAGGCGGAAGCCTACCGTATTGAATCCGGTATCCGCCGGCCGCGCGAGCTTTTGTGGATCGCCGGCCTCCGAGTACCAGTTGCCGCCTGCGGTGAAGCGGTCGCTGCAGTTGCCGTTGTCGCAATCGCTGGTCCACTCGCTGGCATT
>JBBSIY010000389.1:0-3120 GCA_038257785.1 Lysobacterales bacterium | reverse complement strand
GGGGGCGCAGCTTGCATGAATTCCCTGTGCCGGTCATTGCCGACGAGACGCTCCGTTCATTCTGCAACAGGTTTGGCGAGCTAGTTGATAAGCCGAAAGGTCAAATTGAGGCGTGGCGCACTGACCTTGGCGCTGCGCGGCAGCGCGTGGTGATAGTTTTTTTGCGTGTCGCCGCGCATTACCAAGAGGCTGCCGTGTCCGAGCTCTAAGGTGTGTCGGCTGCCGGCCAATGCGCCGCGCCCGCGGAGCGAAAATCGTCGGCTGGCACCCAAACTCAGCGATGCGATCACTGGCTGAGTGCCCAGCTCGCGCTCGTCGTCGGCGTGCCAGCCCATGGCATCGCGGCCGTCTCGATATAGATTGGCCAGCACGGCGTTGAAGGGCGCACCGACGCACGCCTCGAGTTTTTCTCTCACCACGACCAATGCCGCCGGCCACGGCATCGGCTCGTAGCGTACGTTGGAATAGCTATAGCGAGCGCCGGCATCGCCGATCCAGCAGCTCAGTCGCGGCGCAAGATGCTCGCGTCCGAACATTCGAACGCGGTGCTGCTGCCAGGCGATCGCCAGCGTGAGCTCGCTTAGCGCCGCGTCGGCGCTCGTCTGGTCGAGAAACTGTGGGTCGAACGCTAGCTCAGCGCCCGGCAAATCGATGCAGCTCCAGGCCATTGCCGATGCACTCAGGGCGTTTCGTTCGCCTCCAGCATGGCGGCCGTCACTTGGCCGAGCTCCAGCAGCCGAAGATCGCTGCCCGGTGGGCCGACCAGCTGCAGACCAAGCCCACCGCCCAACGGCAGGCTGAGCGCGGGGCAGCCCGCTATGCTCGCCAAGGCTGTGAAATCTGCCAAATTGGCCGGCTCGCTGGCACCCAGCGGCGGCGGTGGCACCGGCACGGTAGGCAGCAGCAGGACGTCGATGTCATCGAACATGCGGCGCATCGACACTACGGCGGCGTCCAGCATGCGATCTGCCCGCGCATAGTCCACCGCCGACTTACCGGCGGCGAAGGCCAGCATCTGCCGACGATCTGCCGAGAGCTCGCTGAGATCAGCCGGATCGGCCGTCGATAAGCCCGCTTCCATCATTAGGAGCGCGGCACGCCGCAGACGCGGCAGGCCCATTTCAGTCAGCGCTATCTCACGCCGCTCACCCAGCAGCAGATGAAGGCGTTCAAGTGCGGCATGAAACGCATCCACTACCGATACATCAGCGCCCAACGCAGCGAGATGCGAGGCCGTTCCGCTGCGCAGCTTGCCGGGCTCCCAGTCGGGCAGCGCCAGCGGCACTCGGCGACGGCGTGAGCGCGGATCGGACGGATCGTGCGCCGCCAATACCTGCAGCAAGACGGGCAAGTCGTCTAAGGAGCGGGCAATTGGCCCGACCACATCCAGTCTAGGCAGCGCCGGCCACAGGCCACTGCACGACACTTCACCCAGCGTGGGGCGCAGCGCAAACACGTCACAAAATGCTGCTGGAATGCGCAGCGAACCCATCGTGTCGCTGCCCAACGCGGCGCTGCAAAGACCGGCCGCCACGGCTACCGCCGACCCTGCGGATGAACCACCGGATGCCTGCGTCGGCCGATGTGGATTCGGCACGTTACCGAATACCGCGTTGTTGCCCATCGCGCCCAAGGTAGCCTCATCCACGGTGGTCTTGCCGAGGATTACCGCGCCGGCCGCGCGCAGCCGCGCCACCGCAAATGCATCCACTTCGGCGCGATGTTGACGACGCGCCGCCAGCCCAACGGTTGTCGGCAAGCCGGCGACATCGAGATTGTCTTTGATCGCGATGGCCACGCCGTCTAACCGCCCGCGCAATCCGCCGCTGCTACGCCGCGCATCTGATGCTTTGGCGGCGGCGCGAGCGCCCTCGGCGTCGACATGCTGATAGGCGCGGAGCCGCGAATTGTCGCGCTCAATCGCCGACAAATAGGCCTCAACCAAGACGCTAGAGGTGACTTCTCCACTGCCCAGCAGGTGCAGCTGACGGCAGAGCGAAGCATGACGCAGGGCGGTGTCGTGAGTGGCAGTCATCGGTACGGCAGAGTGAGAGTTCGGTCGCCATTATCCACAACCTGCGGCCCATACCGGCCCGATGCGCCGCGACGCCTATAATCGAAGCCATCTCTGGGCAATGAGTTAAAGCATCATGAGCGAGCGCGATTGCATGGAATACGACGTTGTCACCGTGGGTGCCGGCCCAGCGGGCTTGGCGTTTGCGATTCGTCTGAAACAGCTGAAACCTGAGATCAGCGTTTGCGTGATTGAGAAGTCGTCGACCATCGGTGCGCATATCCTCTCGGGCGCGGTAATCGAGCCGCAGCCGCTCGATGAGCTGTTGCCAGGTTGGCGCGATGCACCGCCGCCGATCTGCGTGCCTGCCGGTGAGGACGAGTTTTGGTTCTTGACCAAAACGGGTGGCTGGAAATCACCCATCGTGCCGCCGCAGATGAATAACCACGGCAACTTCATCGTCAGCCTAGGCGCAATGTGCGCGTGGCTGGCACCGCAGGCCGAGGCGCTGGGCGTGGAAATTTACCCTGGCTTTGCCGCCGCCGAACCTTTGTTTGACGATGCGGGGGCCGTGGCCGGCGTGCGCATTGGCGACATGGGCGTCGCTAAGGATGGCTCGCACAAACCGACGTATGCGCAAGGCATCGACATCAAGGCCAAGCTCACCGTGCTTGGCGAAGGCGCACGCGGCCACTTGACCAAGCAGCTCATTAAGCGGTTCAACCTAGATGCCGAGTCAGATCCGCAGGCCTATTCAATCGGCATTAAAGAGCTGTGGCAGCTGCCGAGCGGCCGTGGCACGCCGGGCAAGATCGTCCATTCGCTGGGCTGGCCCGCCGACACGCGTACCTACGGCGGCAGCTTTCTGTATCACTTGGAGAACGATCAGGTGGCGCTGGGCTACGTCTCCGGCCTCGACTATCACGATCCGAAGTACCAGCCCTACGAAGCCTTCCAGCAGTGGAAGCATCATCCGACGATCAAGCCGCTGCTCGAGGGCGGCAGCATTTTGTCGGCTGGCGCGCGCGCCATTGTCTCGGGTGGCTGGCAGTCATTGCCCAAAGTTGAGATGCCCGGCGCGCTGCTCATTGGCGATACAGCCGGCT
>JBBSIY010000388.1:0-3132 GCA_038257785.1 Lysobacterales bacterium | reverse complement strand
GCCAGCACTTCGTGTGACAGCGTCTGCATGTGCATCGAGCCGCATTCGCGGTTGATGTTGAGACCATCGGGCGACACGCCAATGGCGTGAACCTCAGCGCCAAGTTCAGCGAAAAGGGCGGGGGCGATGGCGTAGGTCGCGCCATGCGCGCAGTCGACCACGAGCTTTAATCCGGACAAGCTCAGGCCATCGTCCACCGTCGTTTTGCAGAACTCTGCATAGCGCGTGGTTGCATCGTCAATGCGGCGCGCTTTGCCCAGCTGCTCAGAAGGCACCGTGGTGAACGCATCGTCGAGCGCGGCTTCAATCGCGTTCTCTACCGCATCCGAAAGCTTCTCGCCCTGCGCGGAGAAAAACTTGATGCCATTGTCGTGATGCGGATTGTGGGAGGCGCTGATCACAATACCTGCATCGGCGCGCAGTGAACGCGTCAGATAGGCCACTGCAGGCGTAGGTATTGGACCCAGCATCAGAACATTGGCACCGGCCGCAACAAGCCCCGCCTCCAACGCAGCTTCAAACATGTAGCCAGATATGCGCGTGTCTTTGCCAATGACGACTTTGGCATGGCCGTCGCGGGCCAGCGCGCGACCTGCCGCCCAGCCCAGCTTTAGAAAAAAGTCGGCAGATATCGGTCCTTCACCGACGCGCCCGCGAATGCCGTCGGTGCCGAAATATTTGCGCTCAGCCATGGGCGATCTGCCGTCCCGGCATCACGGAGCGGTGCTGGGTTCAGGATCAGCCGGCGGCTGCGGCAAGCGCAGCATGAGGGCGAGCATCGCGGCCAGGCGTCCCCGCATTTCGCGGCGATCGATAATTTGATCGATGGCGCCGTGATCTTTCAAAAACTCGGAGCGCTGAAAACCATCCGGCAGCGTTTCGCGAACGGTTTGCGCGATGACGCGCGGCCCCGCAAAACCGATCAGCGCGCCGGGCTCGGCCAAGTTAATGTCACCTAACATGCCAAGACTTGCCGACACACCACCGGTCGTTGGGTGGGTCAACACCACCACGTAGGGCAACCCGGCGCTGCGCAAGCGTCCGAGCGCAGCAGCCGTCTTAGCCATCTGCATAAGCGAAAACAGCCCTTCCTGCATGCGCGCGCCGCCGGTCGCTGTAAAACACACCAGCGGCGTTCGTTGCTCAAGCGCGTGCTCGGCCGCACGGGCAAACTTCTCGCCAACCACCGCCCCCATCGAACCCCCCATAAAGGCGAACTCGAAGGCGCACGCGGTAAGCGGCATCGCTTTTAACTTGCCGTGCAGCACAATCAACGCGTCTTTTTCACCGGTTTGCTTCTGCGCGGCGCGAATGCGGTCGGCGTATTTTTTTGAGTCCCGAAATTTCAGGACATCGATGGGTGAAAGCTCGGCAAACAGCTCGCTCGTGCTGCCAGCATCAAACAGGTGATTCAGGCGCTCGCGAGCGCCGATGGGCATGTGATGACCGCACTTGGGGCAGACATCTAGATTGCGCAACATTTCCGGACGATAGAGCACGGCACTGCAGCTTTCGCACTTCTCCCAAACGCCCTCTGGTACGGCGCGCTTGCTGCCGCCTTCGGTACGAATGCGCGCAGGCATCAGTTTGGTGAGCCAGCTCATGGATTGGCTAGATGATTAAGATTCACGGTCCGCGCCTAGATGACGATTTAGTGAAAGTTTAGCGCGCGCTGTTCAAGGCCGTACGGATTGGCCTCAGGAAGGCATCGGCCTTGGCGCAGGCCTCAGCGCTGTCGGACGCCGTCGATAGCGTTTCTACCAATGCGCTGCCTACCACTACCGCATCGGCAAATGCGCCGAGCGCCGCGGCGGATGCCGCGTCGCGAACGCCAAACCCAACCGCCACTGGCACGCCGCCGTGCGTGCGCAGGGCAGCAACCCGTTCACGCACTTCATCAATACTCAGCAGACCCGCGCCGGTGACGCCAGCAAAGCTCACGTAGTACAAATATCCCGCGCTCGATTTGGCGATTAGATCGAGCCGCTCGTCATCTGTGGTGGGCGCTGCGAGCATGATCAAACGCACCCCGGCCGCCGTCAGGGCAGCTTGCAGCGAGCCAGCTTCTTCAAGCGGGCAATCCACCAGCAGCAGGCCATCGACTCCGACATCAGCGGCGGCGGTTGCAAACGCTTGCGCACCGAACATCTCGATCGGATTCATATAGCCCATCAGCACCAGCGGCGTGATGGCATCGGTGCGCCGAAACTGCCGACACACCTCCAGCACTTTGCGCAGACCTACCCCGCGCGCCAAGGCACGCTCAGAGCTGCGCTGGATTACCGGTCCATCGGCCTGCGGATCAGAAAATGGCACACCCACTTCCAACACATCGGCACCCGCAGCGACCAAGGCGTGCAGAACGTCAACGGTACTCTCGAGCGACGGGTCACCGCAGGTGATGAACGGGATCAAGCCCGGCCGATTGGCCCGCTTCAGCGCAGCGAAGCAGGTCTCTATACGGCCCGCCGAGGCAGCACCACTCATAGCGTCAACCCTTCACGCGCGGCGATCGTGTAGATGTCTTTGTCGCCTCGACCCGATAGGTTGCACAAGATCAGCGCGTCTTTTGGCATTTCGCGCGCCATCTTGATCGCCTGCGCAATCGCATGACTGGACTCAAGCGCCGCTAGGATGCCTTCGGTGCGCGCTAGCAGATGAAACGCCTCCATCGCCTCGGCATCCGTGATGCCGACATAGGTCGCGCGTCCACTATCTTTTAAATACGCATGCTCCGGCCCAACGCCGGGATAGTCGAGGCCAGCCGAAACCGAATGCGTTTCGGTGATCTGTCCGTCGTCATCGCAAAGCACATAGGTGCGATTGCCGTGCAGCACGCCGGGGCGCCCTGCAACCAACGAAGCGGCGTGCATACCGCTAGCGATACCCTCGCCCGCCGCTTCGGCTCCGACAATGGCGACGCTGGGGTCGTTCAAGAAATGATGGAACAAGCCGATAGCATTCGATCCACCGCCAACGCAAGCCACCAGCGCATCGGGCAAGCGGCCATATTCCTCAAGCATCTGCCCGCGAGCCTCGCGGCCGACCACCGCATTGAAGTCACGCACCAGCATAGGATACGGATGCGGACCGGCGACGGTGCCAATGATGTAGAACGTGTCGGTGACGTTG
>JBBSIY010000387.1:0-3145 GCA_038257785.1 Lysobacterales bacterium | reverse complement strand
TAAGCTGGATCAGCCATCGCACTGATCGCCCACCGCGGACCGTCCACGTAGGTTGGGCGTACTGCCCCGCAAACGGGATAGCGGAGATTTCGATCGCGCTCTCGCTGCCAAATGGCGGGTCGCCGCTGATGCTGGACGTCACTCCGATATCTGCTGAAAGTGAGCAGCAGATAGCGCTGCTCAGTCAGCAGGTCATAAGCCGACCGGATTTGGCACGCACGCGCGAGCTTTCACAGGTCGTGCGCAACGCGGTGTGCCGGCGCTGGCGTATGTGCCGCGAACTGGACGGCGCGCGACTTTACTCGGTCTCTCACTAAGGCTCCATGAGCCTTGGCATAAGCCGCTGATCGCCTGAAAACAACAGGTCGTCATTGCGAGGCCAGCTTCACCGGCCGTGGCAATCCACAGACTGTGCGTGGAAGCCCGCCATGGGCCAGTAACCCGCGCGGCGTGGATTGCCACGCCGCCTGCGGCCGCTCGCAATACGATTCGGAGCAAGTTGTATCAAGGCACCGCCTGCAGGTTCTACTCAAACAGAAATCTGGCGATGCCGTCAGTCGACTAAAACGTCTTCGAGCTCAGCGCGCAAATCTGCCAAGTCTTCAACTCCGACGCTAAGCCGAACAAGATTGTCGGCAATGCCAAGCCGCGCGCGCTGCTCCGCAGGCACCGAGGCGTGCGTCATGATGGCCGGATGATTAATTAGGCTTTCTACGCCGCCCAGTGATTCCGCCAGCGCAAATAGTTTGCAGCGCTCCATCATGCGCCGCGCGGCCGGCAGGCCGCCTTTGACATACACGCTGAGCATGCCGCCGAAGCCGTCCATCTGGCGCTTTGCGAGCGCGTGCTGCGGATGATCGGGTAGTCCGGGGTAGATCACTTTTTCGATAGCGGGATGGGTAGCCAGCCACTCGGCCAGCGCCTGCGCATTGGCGCAGTGCGCGCGCATGCGCAGATGCAGCGTCTTCAGACCGCGAAGCGCAAGGAAGCTATCGAACGGCCCCTGCACGCCACCGACCGCATTTTGCAGAAACGTCATCTGCTCGGCCAGCGCAGCATCGTCACCAACGACGATCATGCCGCCAACAATGTCGCTGTGGCCATTCAAGTACTTAGTCGCGGAATGCATCACCAGGTGCGCGCCATGCTCAAGCGGGCGCTGCAAAATCGGCGAGCTGAAGGTGTTGTCAACCGCAACGCACATTCCGTGCGCGCGCGCTATCTCGGCAATCGCCGCGATGTCGACAATCTTCAACATCGGATTGGTCGGCGTCTCAATCCATACCATGCGCGTGTTCGGCTTGATGGCAGCGCGGAATGCAGCCGGATCGGTCAAATCTACAAAGCTGAAATCCAACCCGGCGCTGCGCCGCCGCACGCGCTCGAACAGGCGATAGGTACCGCCGTACACGTCGTCCATGCAGATCACATGGCTGCCGCTGTCGAGCGTCTCAAGCACGGTAGAGGTGGCCGCCAAACCCGACGCGAAGGCATAGCCCTGGGTGCCGCCTTCCAATGCAGCGACGCAGCGCTCGTAAGCAAAGCGCGTCGGGTTGTGACTGCGCGAGTACTCAAAGCCCTGATGCACGCCAGGACTCGACTGCACGTAGGTGCTGGTGGCGTAGATCGGCGTCATTACCGCGCCGGTTGATGGGTCAGGCGATTGGCCAGCGTGAATGGCGCGCGTGCCTAAGCCGTGGGTAGTGTTGGTGGTCATGGTGTTGGATCAGGTCAAAGGAAGTAAGAAAAAAGCGATCAATATTCCAGCGGCGGCAGGCGCGCAAGCAGCGCATCCCACGCAATGGTTACGCCGGGCAGCACGCTGACATCGGTCATGCCAGCAAGCTCTTGCACGTCCGGCTTGCCATAAACATCGCCGTCCAATCGATACACGGTAATGACGCGATCAGTCGGGTGCACCAGCCAGTACTCGCGAACGCCGGCGCGCTCATATGCGCGCAGCTTACGCACCTGATCGTGGCTAGCGGTCGAGGGTGAGAGCACTTCCACCACAAACTCGGGAGCGCCACGCACGCCGCGACGATCCAGCCGCTCGGTCTGGCACACCGCCATCACGTCGGGCTGGACCACCGTAGTAGCCAATTCGTCGGACTCGCCAGCCTTGGGCAAGCGCACGTCTAGCGGAGCGATATAGGCGCGGCAGGGCCTGCCGTCGAGTGCATTCGCCAACTGCCGATAGATTTCACCCGCCACCTCTTGGTGAGCGCGATCAGGTCCAGGCGACATCAGGTAGGCGACGCCGTCTATCAGCTCGTAACGCACATCCTCCGGCCACTGCAGATAGTCGGCATAGGTATGCAGAACATCGTCGCGCTTTGGCAGGGGCATGGGGCGGACTCCGCAGAGAGTGGTTAGAGGATACGCGCTCGGATTACCGGTCCGACTGCGGAAGACGCCGCTACTGCACGCGACGGCGCAGGAAGTTGAGCAAATCGATGCGCGTGATCAAGCCGAGAAAGCGCTCGCCCTCCATCACGATCGCAACATGACCGGCTTCGAACAGCGGCAGCAAAGATTCAATCGACGACTTAACATCGAGCTTCTCCAAACGGCTAACCATTGCGGTGGAAACCGGATCGCGGAAACGCGATTCATCGCCATACACGTGCAGCAGCACATCAGACTCATCGATGATGCCAACGATGCTCTCGTCCTCCATCACAGGCAGCTGGCTGACGTCGTACAGCTTCATGCGCTGGTAGGCGACGGTGAGCAGATCGTTGGGGCCCACGACGACTGTGTCGCGCTGCGAGTAGGGCCGCAGGATGAGGTCACGCAGATCGCCAAACGACTCGCGCTCAGTGAATCCGTTGTCCAGCATCCAATAGTCGTTGTACATCTTCGACAGGTATTTGTTGCCGGTGTCGCAGACAAACATCAGCACGCGCTTCTTGCTGGTCTGTTCATGGCAGTAGCGCAGCGCAGCGGCGAGCAACGTACCGCTGCTGGAGCCGCCAAGAATGCCTTCTTTGCGCAGCAATTCGCGGCCGGCCGCGAAGCTCTCTTTGTCGCTGATTGCGTACGCCTTGTGCACGCGCGTGAAGTCGGAAATCGGCGGCAAAAAATCTTCACCGATACCTTCCACCATCCAGCTGCCGGACTTCTCGCTGAGCGTTCCCTCGTT
>JBBSIY010000386.1:0-3150 GCA_038257785.1 Lysobacterales bacterium | reverse complement strand
GTTCAGCAAGCGCGATGCTCGAACGCGATGGACAGCCCGTCCTGATGATCGACTGCGGCCCGGAGGCACTGACGGCTGCGCTTGCGCGGTACGGCGCACCGCCGCCTGCGCTGTTTGTGACGCATGCGCATCTTGATCATGTTGGCGGCATGGAGCGATTGTTCGGCGCGGTGTATTTCGATACTCAACTTCGCGGACGATTGTCGATCTATGTGCCGGCCAGCATCGTGCCTTTGTTGCAACGCCGCGTGGCCGACTATCCCAACGTGTTGGCCGAGGGCGGCGCCAATTTCTGGGACGCCTTTCGACTGATCCCGGTCAGCGATCACTTCTGGCACTCCGGCGTGCGCTTTGACGTATTTGCCGTACGCCACCATGCGCCCGAAAGCGCATTCGGCATGGCCCTCCGCGGCAGCTTTGTGTTCACCGGCGACACGCGCCCCATTGCTGATGTGCTCACCCTCGTCGGCGACGGCAGCGAGCCGATAGCGCACGATTGCGGGCTGCACGGCAACCCGTCGCACAGCGGCGTTGACGACATCGAGCGCGAATACCCACAGGCATTGCGCGACCGACTGCTGCTGTATCACTACGCGTCCGAACGCGATGGCGAGGCACTGACTGCGCGCGGGTATCGGGTCGCGACACGCGGCATGTCGCTGCCGCTCGCGCCGCCATTGGCGGAACGCTGCGCGCCTTGAACGCTAGTTTGCTTTCCGCCCACGGGCTGGGCTTCTCACGCAACGATCAGCGCATCTTTGGTCCGCTCGACCTGCACGTCTGTGCAGGAGAAGCGCTGCTGGTGGAAGGCGAAAACGGGGCTGGCAAAACCACCCTGCTGCGCGTGCTGGCCGGCCTGCTGCCTGCTGGCGAGGGCGAGATCCGCATACGTGAACAAGCGGCAGACCGCCACAGCATTGCGTCTACGGTACTGCTACTCGGGCACCTGCTCGGCCACAAAGGTGAGCTGACGACACTCGAGAATTTGCACTTTGCAATGGGCTTGTTTGGCCGTCGCGACGGCGCTGATCCTGAGGCCGCGCTGGCAAACGTTGGGCTGGCTGGCTATGAAGATCATCCAGCGCGGATGCTGTCTGCTGGGCAGCGAAAACGTTTAGCGTTAGCCCGGCTTGGCCTGCTTCCAGCGCCGCTTTGGCTGTTGGACGAACCGTTTGCCAATCTCGATCTGCACGGCATCGCGCTGGTTAACAGCCTGCTCGAGCGCCACCTAGCGCAGGGCGGCGCTGCGTTAATCACCAGTCACGGCGCATACGCCACCGGCGCGTACCAGACGCGCAAGCTGCGCCTCGAAACAAACGCCACCTCTGAACACGGATTGCACTCGCCATGACCAGCAGCTCAATCTGCAGCAAGGTAGCCCGGTTCACTACATGACTACTGCCTCGATTTGGTCAGGCGTTGCGGCCGTGTTCGCGCGCGATCTGCGATTGATCTGGCGGCGTCGCGGCGACGCGCTGCAGCCCGCACTGTTCGCCGTGCTGGTCGCCAGCTTGTTTCCCTTGGCGCTAGGCCCCGAGCCGCAGACCCTAGGGCGTATTGCGCCAGGCGTCATCTGGGTGGCGCTACTGCTCGCCAGCTTGCTGTCCCTCGACACCTTGTTCCGCAGCGATCTAGAAGACGGCAGCCTCGAACAGTTCATGCTCGCGCCGCAGCCCTTGGCTGGGCTGGTGTTCGCCAAAGTGCTGGTTCACTGGCTTACCAGCTCGCTGCCGCTGTTGCTCGCCACGCCCCTGCTCGCCGAACTTTTATTTCTGCCGCGCGACTTGCTCAGCGTGTTGCTGATGTCGCTGCTGCTGGGCACGCCGCTGCTCAGCTTGATCGGTGCCATCGTGGTCGCGCTGACGGCCGGGATGCGACGCTCTGGTATGCTGCTGGCCCTGCTTGCACTCCCCCTTTACGTGCCCATTCTGATACTGGGCGCGGGCTCGGTGATGGCGGCTTCGCAAGGCTTTGCTAGCGACGGCGCGCTGCTTCTTCTGGGTGCAGGCTTGGTCATGCTGCTGGTGCTGGCACCTCTGGGTGCCGCCAGCGCGCTCAGAATTGCTCTCACCTAAACGCGCCCCAAAGCCCGCTCATCACCTGCACGCATCACACGATGGCCTCAACCAATCCGCTGCTGCTGTGGTTTCATCAACTCGGTTCACCGCCGATTTTTGAGCGTTTTGCCACACGCTGGTCACCGTGGTTCCTAATTCCGGCCGCGCTGTTGATGGGGTGGGGAATTTACGGCGCGCTGGTTGTCGTGCCGCCTGACTATCAGCAGGGCAACAGCTACCGCATCCTGTTTATCCACGTGCCGAGCGCGTGGATGAGCTTGTTCATCTACGTCGCGATGGCGGTCAATGCCTTCATTGCGCTGGTGTGGCGGATCAAACTGTCGGAACTGCTGGCGATGTCCTGCGCCCCGATCGGCGCTGCCTTCACCGCCGTGACCCTGATCACCGGCGCGCTATGGGGCAAGCCGACCTGGGGCACATGGTGGAGCTGGGACGCGCGCATGACCTCAGAGCTGGTCCTACTGTTTCTTTACTTAGGCGTGATGGGTCTGTACGCGGCGATTGAGGACAGACGCGCAGCAGCGCGCGCGGCGAGCTTCCTTGCGCTGATTGGATTGATCAACTTGCCCATCGTGCATTACTCCGTTGTGTGGTGGAACACGCTGCATCAGGGTTCGACCATACGGCTGTTCGGTAAGTCGACGATTGACCCCGCCATGGTTCCGCCGTTGATCGCAATGACCATCGGCACCAAGCTTTGGTTTGTTGGCTCACTGTTGGTCCGCACGCGTGCGGCGCTGATCGAGCAAGAAGCAGGGAAAGCGTGGGTGCAGAAGCTATTGGCACCGCAGTCAATCAATCGCGCAGCGGAATGAGAGTCAATCGGTGAACGAATTTCTATCCATGGGTGGACACGGCACCTACCTCTGGCCGAGCTACGCGGTGTTTGTGATCGCGCTGCTTTGGGATGCACTGTCGCCGCGTTTGCGCATTCGACGCGTGCAGCGTCAACTTGCGCTGCGGTTGCGTCGTCAAGCGGCCAGCGCCAAGCACGAAGCTAATCACTGAATTAGGACGACACGATGACCCCCGTTCGCAAGCAACGTCTCACAATTGTTGGATTGGTTCTGAC
>JBBSIY010000385.1:0-3156 GCA_038257785.1 Lysobacterales bacterium | reverse complement strand
TCGGTTCATCGGTCTGGCGTGCCGTCACCGAGAGCACGCAAAAGTTAGCCATGTTTCAGGCAGCGCTGCGCTATTGCAGCAATGGCGACCTGCTGAGATTAATCCCCGCAAGTCAGCAGTTGGCACCCGATGACGCCGCTCATTGGTTGCAAATGTTGATGCGGCGGCCGGGCCTCAGCTCGGCGGCCTTGCTGGCTATATCGCCCTTGGCGGATGCACAAAGCGCGTCGCTTGAATTGATTGTTGCTGGGCTTGACGACGCCATGATGTGGTCGTCTGCTGCAGCGGCTTTAGCACAGCGACCACAGGCGGATCGACTCGCGCTGATCGCCCAACTATTTGCCGAACCGCAGGCCTCGCCGCAGCGTCTGAAGTCGCTTGCGCTCGCCCTACGCTTGGAAGGGTCTCCGTACGCTAACCAAATGCTGCTGGCGCTAAGCCAAGATGATCGATTGCCTAAAGCTGTTCGAGAGGAGCTCGGACGGTGATGTCAATGAAGCTAACTGCAGCCATCGCGCTTTTCCTTGCCTGGCTGCCATCCGCCAGTGGCCAGGTGGTGCAAACGTATACGGCGAGCCAGCAGGGCAACAACCAGCGCGCGCTCGGATATCCAGTGCCCGTGCCGGTAGATTCGTTGACGCCCTTCGACGGCTTTCGCAGCTACGCCAGCCTGCATGCACGCCTCCAGTCGCTCGCGCTTGAATCGCGCGATCTGGCAGCACATCGAGTTGGCACCACCTTTAATGGTCAACCGATCTGGGCCTATGTGGTCAGCTCGGATGGGTCTACTAACGATGAGGGCCGCGCCAAGCCAGCGTTTTTCATCAATGCAACGACACATGCGCGGGAGTGGGCTGCGCCCGAAGTAGCGGTTGGACTGGTTGAGCGTTTGGCGACTGCCCCGGCCAATGACGGCCTTGTGCGCTACCTGCTAGCCAACACACGATTGGTGATTGTGCCGGTGCAAAACGTCGATGGCTTTGGTCAGACGCAGCGCTTCCCGACGCAGGTCATCGTCGGACAGGACCCGCAGGTGCCGGGCGACTGGCCGCGCGACGGGCGTATGCGGCGCAAGAACATGCGCGACGTCGATGAAGTATTGACCACGTTTGGCGACCACCTGCGTGGCATTGATCTAAATCGCAATCACTCGCCGTTTTGGGGGACGACTACCAACGGTGGTCAGCTCAACAATCCGCTCGATCTGACCTTTCGCGGCGCAGCGGCACAGTCAGAGCCTGAAGTCGCTGCTCTGCTTGCTGCGGCTGACTTGGGACCGGTCAGCCGGATGCGGCTTGGCATCGATCTACATTCGTTTTCCAGCGTGTTCTTTTCGTCAAACACGGGAAGATCTCGCTTGAACAGCACCCAAGCGCGCCTGCTTGGGGCAATCTCGCAGCATCACGCCGCTGTGCCCACCGCTGCCGGTGTTGCCAATGGTCGTGTCTATGTCGATGTGCCTGATCCCGCCAACCGTGGTATCGGCGTGGCGTCCGAGTACTTCGCCTATCAGTGGCTGGTCCCGGCCTGGACGTTGGAGCTTGAGCCAGGCAATGGCGGCGGTGCTGAATACGGCGGTTCTGCGGACAGCCACAGTGGCTTCGTGCTGCCGGAGTCGCAGGTTCGGCGCGTGCGCGAGGCGTGGGCAGAATCGTTCTTGACGGCCTTTTACTTTATGGCCGGCGCGCCTCACCTGCGTAAGCTGTCTCTGACATCGGCGGCTACAAACGTGCTGCTTCATAGCAAGGAATGGGTAGCCACGCCGGGTGCAGAGAGTCGCACCTTGAATACGATCACCGGAGGCGCCCTAGGCGCGGGTCAACCACTGCTGGCCAGACTGGACTTCAGCAAGCCGATGCGGCGGATCGTAACGGGCCAGGCGGAAGGGCTGCCTGGTATTTCTGTCGAGCAGCTGCCGCAGGTGTGGCTGACTCAAGGTGCGACTCGTATTTCGCTCGACGTTGGGGCCGGACGCTGGGTAGAAAGCAGCGACTACCTGGGAACAGCCAGCGCATTCGAATTTGAGTTTGATGCACCACCCGCGGCTGGTGAATTTGTCCTCGAAGTGGCGGCGAGTGATATGGCTGGACTTGAGCTCGACGCCAATCCAGCCTCGCCAGTCGATTGGGCAGCCGGAGCGTGGACCGGCTGGAACGCGTCGACGAATTCCGCGACCGACGGCGATGCGGGTGGCATCGACAGCTCAATGCGCGTGCAATCGATCAGTCTGCAGATGCCCCGAATCGTCGAGACTCCGCCTACGGTAGTGGGCGAGGGTGACATCGTGCGCTTGCGCGTTTCGTTAGATGCGCCAGCCGAGCGCAGGATCGAGATCCATGCTGAAGATCCGCGAACAACATTCATCAGGCCATTTGTCTCTCCGCCTCTGCCTTCGGTGCCTGTCGTGCGCTGGGGGGCAGGCGAGTCCGGATCGCGCGAGCTATGGCTGAAAGTGCCTGACGATGCGCGCGCCGATGGTGAGTGGGTGTGGGAGGCGCTCAGTGGCATCGTCACCGACGAAGGCATTTTCGAGTTCGCCAGCATCAGTTTCCGGGTGCTCGACAACGATGCGCCCGGAGCAGCCGTCATCGCTTTGCCGTTTTTGAACTATGGGGTAGCGAGCGCTGGACGACAAAGCAGCATCCATTCGGCATTCGACATAGGGCTGCATTCTGAGGGTCGTTTTGAAATCATCCTGCACGCCGATCGGCACTACCCAGCACGAGTGGGTATTGACCAGTTGGCGACTACGCCGGTTGTCGGCGACGTCGCTATTTACGGCAACGGGGCACGCATCCTGTTGTCAACACACGCCGAGGTGGCGCCGGTCTTCAGCGTGAACGCCGGCGCCACGCTGTCTCTTGATGGCCTAGTGTTCGAAGCGGAGGCTGCGCTGCCGCGAGCTGGTGTGTCCGCAACGCAGCCCCTATTGGTGGACAGCGCGGGGGCTGCGCGCATCCGCCGCGTAGCGGCTGCCGGTCTCGACGGTGGCGGGTCTCTTTTTGGCGGAGCGGGTGAGGTGTTGCTCGAACAATCCTCCATTCGCGGCGCACAGATGCTGTCGCCGCTGAACAGCACGGGTGGTTTCTTGGTTCGATCAAGCAGCCTGATTCAGAACATTGGCACGAACCCGGTTATTGCTAGTGCCAGCAGCGG
>JBBSIY010000384.1:0-3160 GCA_038257785.1 Lysobacterales bacterium | reverse complement strand
TGGCGACTATCGAGCGGCAACGTGCCCGCGGAGAAAGGCTGTCCTCGGGCCGGCGTCCGCTTTAAGTGTTTCGGACTGGTGCGTGAAAGTGTGTGGTGTGTCACAGTTCAGATGGCGGCGCTTGTCGATTGGGGGTTTCATGAGAAAACGACACGTCTCGGAGGCGAAACGAAGCAGCCGAACGGAAAATTTCAAATGACTGATCGCCAACAGGGCGGCTACGTTTGTCGCGTCGTCGTTCACAGCGTGTATGCGGCGGCGCTGATCAGGAGCGGTGGGAGGTCGGGTGTTTATTGATTTGATAGCAATGTGCGCGGCAGCGGCGGCGGCAACGTGGGTGCTCACACGGCTCTTATTGCCGGTCGCAGCGCCGCTCGGGCTGGTTGACCATCCTGTCGGTCGCAAGCGCCATGCAGACCCGACGCCCTTGGTCGGTGGCATCGCCGTGATTGTGGCGGTGAATGCGCTGGCGTGGGCCGTCATGGACAACCGCACCTTGTTGCCAGCCTTCACTCTAGCGAGTCTGCTGCTGCTAGCGGTGGGCTTGCTTGACGACCTCATCGACCTGCGTTGGTTTTTTAGGATCGGCGCTCAGGCCACAGCGGCTTTGATCATGATCTACGTCGGCGGTGTCCAAATTGAACAAATTGGCTCAGTGGTTGGGCTTCGGCCGATGGCCCTTGGCGCGCTGTCGGTTCCCTTCACGGTGTTTGCTACGGTCGGCTTGATCAACGCGGTCAATATGATCGATGGCATCGACGGGCTGGCGGGGGCGCTCGTGTTGTCCGCGCTGGCTATGCTCGGCGGCGCGGCGCTCTACTCTGGCAACCACAGCATGCTCCCGCTGCTGCTGATAATGATGGGCGCGCTAATAGCGTTCTTAGCGTTCAATCTTCGCCGCCCTGGCGTTCCGCGAGCACGCACGTTCATGGGCAACGCAGGGAGTGCGTTCCTGGGGTTCGTAATTGCGTGGTTTTCGTTTCGGTTGACGCAGAATCCCGGCCATCCGGTCAGCCCGGTCTTGCCGCCATTTCTTATCCTGTTTCCGCTGCTCGATTGCCTGGCCTTGATCGCCCGTCGCCTCATGCTGAGGCGCTCACCATTCAGTGCAGATCGTGGTCATATCCATCATTTGATGCTCGACGCCGGCTTCAGCCATAGCCAGGTCGTGTTGACCCTGACCGGACTCAGTCTCGCGGTGGGACTCATTGCGGCGCTGATGCTCAAGTGGAACCTGCCGCACCCGACGTTCGTCGCCGTGTTCTTGGTCATGCTCGTTGTGCACTATTGGGTGACAGCCAGCGATGGTCGCGCCATTCGGCTCTTCGCAAAAATACGCAGTCGCCTGTACGGTCAAAGCAAATCCAGTAGTTTTTCCACCGCTGAGCGACCGGCATTCAGGGATCGCGAGTCGAACGCGCCTTGATCGACCTTCACTGCCACATGCTTCCGGGCATTGACGACGGCGCGCCCGATCTCAAAGAGGCGCTTGCGATGGCGCGGGTCGCGGTAGCCGACGGCATCACCGTGACCGCCTGCACGCCGCACATCTATCCCGGCATGTACGAGAACAACGCAAAGGGCATTCGCGCGGCGATTTCTGCACTGCGGGTTGAGCTGGATCGCGAGGGCATTCCGCTGCAGTTGGTAGAGGGCGCGGACGTTCATCTCACCCCCGACCTGGTCGCGGGACTGAAATCGGGTCGAATTCCTTCCTTGAACGGAACTCGCTATTTCTTATTTGAGCCCCCGCACCACGTCGCGCCGCCGCGGTTGGAGAGCGTCGTCTTTGACCTTGTGTCCGCTGGCTACGTGCCGATCCTGACGCATCCGGAGCGCTTGAGCTGGATCGACAACAACTATCCGATGTTTGCGAAGTTGGTCAAAGGCGGGGCGTGGATGCAGCTCACCGCCGGGGCCATCACCGGGCGCTTCGGTGGGCGTCCGAAGTACTGGGCGGAGCGCATGCTCGATGAAGGCCTCGTGCATATTGTCGCCACCGACGCGCATCGTGCTGACAAGCGCCCGCCGCTGCTGGCTGAAGCACGCGATGCCGTGGCCAAGCGAATGGGCGATGCCGTTGCGCTGAGGATGGTGCTGGACTTGCCCAAGGACATCCTGCGCGATCGAGTGCCGGAAGGGTGCAGTCTCGAGTCACCACAGTTGCAAACTGCACCCCGTCAGCCACTTTGGCGGCGGATACTTGGCCTAAACTAGCCGTCTAAGGGCTACCTGGTATCGAATGAAAATTGTCGGATTGATGCGCACATTGGCTATCGCGGTATGCGCTCTGGCGCTGGCAGGCTGTGTCTCCAGCTCGGGCTCAGTGCGCAGCGGCACCACCAAGGCGGTCACCACCACCGACAGCCTGCCGCCTCCGGACTCGACTTCCGATACCGGTGCCTACGTAGGCACCACGGAGTATCGAATCGGTGGCCAAGACCAAATCGAGATCGTCGTATTTCAAGTTGATGACTTGAAGGGTACGTTCCGAGTCAACTCAAGCGGGCAGATTTCAATGCCGCTGATCGGCACGATCGAGGCCGGCGGAAAAACGGTAAGCGAGCTTGAAACCCTCATCGCGGCCAAGCTTTCTGAGAGTTACTTGCAGGATCCGCAGGTCAGCGTCTTCGTTAAAGAGTTTTCTAGCCAGCGCCTGACGATTGAGGGTGCGGTGGGCAGCCCGGGCATTTACCCGCTGCAGGGTCGCACCACACTGTTGCAGGCAATGGCGCGCGCGGGCGGGGTTAGCGACATAGCTAATTTGCAAGGCATCGTTGTTTTCCGCACGGTTAACAAGAAAAAGATGGCGGCACTGTTTGACTTGCAGGCCATCCGCGGCGGCAACGCCGAAGACCCCGAAGTCTATGGCGACGACATCATCGTGGTTGATCAGTCGGGCCCGCGCACCGCACTCAGGCGCTTCGTTGAGGCGTTTTCGGTTTTCAATGTGTTTCGGCCGTTCTGATATGCGGTCTTTGCCACTTGGATCACTTGCTTGATGGATAGCCGCGACCCTTCTCAGCCGCGCCCTGATGACTCCGACCGCCATTTGCCGGTGCCGCAGTCGGACGATGGGCGTCGAATTGCCCTGCGTCGGCCGGATCACGCGATCGTGCCGTTTGGGCAAGGCTACCCGGAGACCGCCACGTCTGCGCAG
>JBBSIY010000383.1:0-3174 GCA_038257785.1 Lysobacterales bacterium | reverse complement strand
GAGCTTCGGCAATCTCACCATCACGCCGCACGACACCACAGGCCACACACCGGGCAGCGTCAGCTGGACATGGCCGGCCTGCGACGCCAACGACGCGTGCATCAATGTCGTCTACGCCGACAGCCTGACCGCAGTCAGTTCAGCTGAATATCAATTCACCGCGCATCCAGAGTATTTGGCGACGCTTCGCCGCAGTATCGCGCGGGTCGGTGAGCTGCCTTGCGACGTGCTGATCTCCACGCATCCCGAGTTTTCAAACCTGTTTGAGCGCCGAGACGATGGCAGCTTGCGCGATGACCAAGCCTGCCGTCGCTACGCGCGTCGCGCGTCGCAGATGCTTGGCGAGCGCCTCGCCCGCGAGTCCGCAAAAAGCGGCTGAGGATGACGCTAGGCCGCGATCTGGAATCCGCCGCGGCCAGCTTTATTGGCGGCATATAGCGCGGTATTGGCGCGTCGCAGCAGCGCCTGTGCGGCGACCTCACGCGCAGCCGCCAGGCGATATCCCGCGCGTCAGCGTTCGCCGGCCTGCAGTCGCCACAGGCCGGCATAAACGCCATCACCCGCCGCCAGCGCCGCATGCGTACCCGCCTCAACGATGCGGCCACCGGCTAGGACGTAAATGCAGTCGGCATGGCGGATGGTCGATAGGCGGTGCGCCACGACCAGAACAGTGCGTCCCTGCGCGGCGCGGCTCAGTGATGCGGTGATCGCCGCCTCGGTCTCGTTGTCGACGGCCGATGTGGCTTCATCGAGCACCAGCACGCGCGGGTCGCGATACAGGGCTCGTGCCAACGCTACGCGCTGACGTTGACCACCGGATAGCGTCAGCCCGCGTTCTCCGACCTGACTATCGAGGCCTTGCGGCAGCGCTTTGATGAATTCAAGCGCCGCCGCATCGCGCGCCGCGCGTGTCGCGCGCTCGCGATCAGGGCGCACCTCACCGTAGGCAATGTTGTCGAGCAGGCTGCCGTCGGTAAGGAAGGCGTCTTGAGCGACGTACCCAATTGCGCGACGCAGCTCGGCCGGATCGAGCGTGCTGATGTCGACACCGTCAAACGTAACGCGGCCGCTCTGTGGCGCAACGAATCGCAACAGCAGCTTTAGCAGGCTCGATTTGCCACCGCCGGTGGCGCCGACCAGCGCAATCGTTTGCCCAGCCGGCACTTCAAAACTGACATCGAGCAGCGCCGGGCGATCGTCATAGCTGAGATGCAGATTACTGAACTGCAGGGTGCCGATGAGTGGCTGCGGCAGCGTGGCGGTGGCCGGTAGATGCGCCACCGGCGTATCCAGCAGCGAGAACACGCGCTCGACCGAGGTCATCGCGCGCTGATACAAATCCGTCAGTTCGGCCAGATTGGTTAGCGGCCAGAGCAAGCGCTGGGTCAGGTATACCAGCGCCGAGTAGCTACCAACGCCGAGCTCGCCACGCAGCGTCAGCAGGCCGCCGTACAGCAGCGTCGCCACGAAGCCGACCAAGATCACCATGCGAATGACCGGCGTAATCGCAGCGGAAAATCGAATTGCATCGGCATTGCGCTGACGGTAGGCATCCGAGGCCGCAGCGAGATGATTGGCTTCGAACGCTTCAGCGGTATAGGCCTGAATGGTTGGCATGCCGAGAAGGTTGTTCGACAGCCGTTGCGACACGCCGGCCGCAGCCTCGCGTGCCGCCGCGTAGCGCGGCTCAAGCCGACGCTGGAACCAGAACGCGCCAATCAGAATCAGCGGCACCGGCATGATCGCTAGCACCGCGAGCTTGGCGGTGAGTACGAAGAAGACGGCGCCGACCAGCACGGACGACAGCGCGACTTGGATCAGATCATTGGCGCCGCCGTTGACGAAGCGTTCGATCTGATTGACATCCTCATTGAGGATCGCCATCAGCCGCCCGCTGCGCGTGCGCTCCAGCGTGCCGGGATCGAGCTGCTGCACATGCCGGTAGGCCGCCTGCCGCAGTTCGTGTTGCAGATCCTGCGCCAGCGTTCGCCAATCCAGTGAATACAGATACTGAAATAGCGACTCGAGCGCCCACACGATCACCGTCAATCCGGCCAGCAGCCACAGTTGATCGACCGGATCGGGAATGCCCATGCGGGCCAGAAACGACGCTTTCTGATTGACCACGACATCCACCGCAACGCCGATCAACAGCTCCGGGAGCACGTCGAAAAACTTGTTCAGCGCCGAATAGATCGATGCGCGAATCGCCCGCCGCCGAAACGGCCGGCCATAACCGATCAGTCGTGAAAGCGGATGCATGGCGTCAGCGCTAGCGTACGGAGGGCCTGCAGATTAACGGGCGCGGCTGCGGCTCGGCTAGCAGCTCAACTACCAGCTCGACTAGGGAAGGCGTGAGCATTTCAGCGTGCGACGTTTTGCAGGCGTCGCGTTTCAGCGCGCCTGCGCTAAATACTCCAGCGCGTCACTCACTGCATTGCGCGAGCCAGCAAGCACGATTACATCGCCTTCGAGAAGGCGCGTGTCGGCGCCGGGATCGTTCACCAGCTCGTCGCCCCGCCGCAGGGCCAGCACCGTCGCCCCGGTGTGTGCGCGCAGATCAAGTTCGCCAAGACTCATTCCCAACGCGGGTGAATCGGCGGAAATGGGCAGTGGATGCAGCTCACCTAAACCGGGCAATAGTTCGCGCACTTGTTCCATCGCCAGCGCGCTGCTGCCAGCACCGGCCCCCGGCGAGCGCTTGCCGAGCGCGTCCAAGATCGCCAACGATCCGGCCTGCACGTGTCCCTGTAGATTCGCGGTGCTCCGCCACAGCGCCACGCCCAGCACGAGCACCATCAGCGCCAGCACGGCGACCGCCCCCAGTGGCGGCAGGAACGGCGCGGTAATCAACAGACACGGAACTGCCACGCCAATGACGATGGTGATCTCTAGCGCTAGCGTCATTGCGCGGCGCGGCGCGGCGGCGAAATCGACGCCCTCGGCTACTTTTGGCAGCGCAAGCTGCGCCAATCGCCTGCCCAGCGCGCGCGCTAGTCGCACCGAGGTCAGCAGCAGCGGCGCTGCGACGATGGATGCGCCCACCCACGCCAGCGTGGTGCCGATGCCCTGCAGCGCTTCAACTCGCGCTCCGAGCCACTCGTCGGCGCGTTCCGCAAATAGGGCGGTGACGATAACCACGGTGCACAGCAGTGCCGCATCAACTAGCAGCAG
>JBBSIY010000382.1:0-3210 GCA_038257785.1 Lysobacterales bacterium | reverse complement strand
TGCCATTGCCCCAGGTCGCCGCGCCGACCTTGACGACGGCACCGTTGTCCCACAGGCTACTTGCAACGAGGTAGTTGCCGTTGCGGAGGGCGGCGACGAAGCTTCCGACCTTGTCACTGGCCGTGGTGCCGATCAACGAATTGAACGCCGAGACGAAGCCGGTGGTGCCCTCGCTGCCATTGCCCCAGGTCACCGCGCCGACATCGACGACGGCACCATTGTCCCAGTTGGGGATACGAACCACGTAGTTGCCGTTGCTGAGGGCGGTGACGCCGGGGCTTCCGACCACGTCATCGGCCGTGGTGCCGATCAGCGAATTGGACGCCGATACGACACCGCTCGTTCCCGTGCTGCCATTGCCCCAGGTCACAGCGCCGACATTGACGACAGTGCCGCTGTCCCAAAAGGCGCTACCGACCACGTAGTTGCCATTGCTGAGGGCGATGACGCCGAAAGCCGCGATCTGGTCATCGGTCGTGGTGCCGACCAACGAATTGGACGCCGAGACGGCGCCGCTCGTGCCCGTACTGCCATTGCCCCAGGTCGCCGCACCGACATCGGCGCTGGCGCCGTTGTCCCAAAAGCGACTCGCAACGACGTAGTTGCCGTTGCTGAGGGCGTTGACGCCGCTGCCGACTTGGTCATTGGCCGTGGCACCGATCAGTGAATTGAACTCCGAGACGACGCCGGTGGTGCCCGTGGTGCCATTGCCCCACGTCGCGGCGCCGATGTCGACGACGCCGCCGTTGTCCCACGAGCTACTTGCAACGAGGTAGTTGCCGTTGCTGAGGGCTTCGACGAAGATCCCGACCGCGTCACTGGCCGTGGTGCCGATCAGCGAATTGAACTCAGAGACGACGCCGGTAGTGCCCGTGCTGCCATTGCCCCAGGTCGCCGCGCCGACATCGACGACGGCACCGTTGTCCCACGAGATGCTATGCACCACGTAGTTGCCGTTGCTAAGGGCGGTGACCCCGGCTCCGACCTGATCACTCGCCGTGTTGCCGATCAGCGAATTGGACGCCGATACCACACCCGACACGCCGGTATTGGCGTCGCCCCAGGTCACCGCACCGACATCCGCAAGGTCGTTGTCCCACTCTGGGCTGAGAATCACATAGTTGCCATTACTTAGCACCGTGACGCCAAAGCTGCCGATCTGATCATCGACGGTACTGCCGGTCAGCGTGCTGATGAGCATGCCGGCTGGGCTGTAGAGATACACCGCACCCACGTTCGACACCGGGCCACTGGGGTCGGTGACCACGATGTTGCCGTTGGGCAGCACCGTGACCGTGGTGCCGAAGGCGCCGCTGCCAGCGGGACCGATGATGTCGATCTGACTGGCACCGGCTAAGGCGGCGTGGGCAAGCAAGACCGCGCCAATCGCGCGCCTACACCCGAGGCGGAAGCGCGTGCGTGCCGCCGGGGAAGGACCAGCTTTTGCGGAGGAGTCTAATTCGGCACAGAACGCGGGGCGTGTCGGCATGGGGTAACTCCTAGGTTGGCTTACAGCACGCCAACCGGCAGGGTCCCTACAGCAGCGGATCGATCGGGTGACGAATTCCCGCAACGCTCGCGGACGCCAACCTAGCACTCCGCGCATGAAGGCGCGCTGAGAAGCAGCGCGACACGCGAGCTGGGCCGTAATCTCAAAATGCTCGACGACCCGACGCCGGCGCGGCACTTGAAGATGCGCATCGGAGGGGTGGCGCCAGTCGGGCAACAACGGGCACTCAGTCCGTTTTCGAAAGCGGCCACTCGGATGATCTTGTCCCGGAATCACGGACAACTGTCTAAGCGACGTTGGCCAACTCGAACTGCTCTTGGCTGAGCTAGCCAAGTGTCGAGTGGAGCCGGTTTAGATTGCAGTCAGTCTCGATATAGTCGAGCACGTGTGCTTATGCATCTGCTCTCATCTCGAAGCGCTCACCGATTGGACATCGACCAGCCGACAACCTTGCGTGAGAACAGGTCCAGTACGACCGCCAACTACAGCCAGCCTTCGTCGGTATCGATGTGGGTGATGTCGCCCACCCACACGTGGTTTGGGCGCTGAGCGCTGACGTCCTGCTAAAGCAGATTCTCCGCCACCGGCAGCGAGCGGTTCGAGTTCGTTGTCGCTTTGAACTTACGCGCCGCCTTCGCACGCAGGTCTTGGCGGCGTAGCCTTTCAGCGACCTGGTGCCGACCCTCGTCGATGTGCCGAGCGATTCGCGGCGCGCCCGCTCGCCCCTTCTTGAGCGCGAACGCCGCATTCACCCGAGCATCTAAATCCTCCCGCGTCCGCGTCTGCTTCGATGGCGTTCGACCGCGCCACGCGTAGTAGCCACTGGGCGACACCGACAGCACCCGGCACATCAGCCGCACGGCAAACTCGCCCTCATGCGCCTTGATCGTCACGAACTTCACTTCGGCTGTTTCGCGACGTACGCCGCCGCCTTTTTTAGGAAGGCGTTTTCCTCTTCAAGGCGCGCCAGCTCACGCTTTAGCCGCGCCGTCTCCGATTGCACCAGCCGGTGTACCTCGTTGTCCTGCCCTTGCTGCTGCGCCTTCGTGCGCCATGCGTAAAGCTGCGCCGGCTGAATTCCCAGATCGGGCGCTGCGAGGCGAACTCCATCCTTTACCGCACGCAGCGACGCCTGCCGCCTAAACTCCGCGCTGTACTGAACGCGGGCTGCCTTCGCTTGTGACTTCGCCTCTGTCTTCATGCTCGTCTTCGTTTACACCTCTGATTGCGATACTGAATCGCTTATCGAGGTGTCCGCGAAAGAAGGGCAAAATCAGTATTGCGTTGCTGCTGTTTTGCGCGCAAGTGGTGGCGCAATCGGACTACGTGCACGATTCTTGGACGGTCGAAGATGGCTTACCCGTCAAATCCGTTACCGGCATCGTGCAGGCGCAATCGGGCTATTTGTGGCTGAGCACGTTTGATGGTTTGGTTCGCTTTGACGGCGCACGGTTTTCCGCGTTCAACAGCAGCAACACCAAGGGCTTCGCGCAAAACCGCTTGATTTCGGTACGCGAAACCACCGATGGCATGCTGCTGCTCGTTAGCGAAGCCGGTGTGCTGCAGCTGTTCGATCCAGAACAGAAAACGGCGCAGGTTTTGGCGAGCGATGCCAAGCCCAATTCGATCCGAAGTTGGACCGGACCCGATGGCCGTATTTGGTTTGGCTTGAAGCAAGGCTTGGCGATCCTGCTGGGCGA
>JBBSIY010000381.1:0-3225 GCA_038257785.1 Lysobacterales bacterium | reverse complement strand
GGCGTGCCGCGCAATTTCGCGATCAACTCAAATGAGGTTCTCGAAGCCCTCCACGAGCCGCTGTCTGGAATCGTCAGCGCTGTGCGTGGTGCGCTTGAGCAAACGCCTCCCGAGCTGTGCGCTGATGTGTACGATCGCGGCATCGTACTAACCGGAGGTGGCGCGCTGTTGCGCGATTTCGATAAGTTGATCTCGGAAGAGACAGGTCTACACGTGCATGTCGCGGATGATCCTCTGACCTGCGTCGCACGCGGTGGCGGCCGTGCGCTTGAGTTGATCGACATGCACGGCAACGACTTCTTCGCGCCCGAATAGCCGAGCCGGCGCAGAAAACGCGGAGACTTTGCGGTGGCGTATTCCGGCAATGCCAGCGGCCCGATGTTCGCCGAGGGCGGAGCCGGAGCGCTGCGCCTTTTGGCCTACCTTACAGTGGCCACTGTCTTGATGATTAGCGACTATCGCGGCGGCTACTTGCACCAGCTTCGTGGTTGGCTAAGCCTGCTCAACGAGCCGATCTATTGGGTGGCGAGCGCGCCCTCAGCGCTTGCAAATGTTGTGCGCGATGCGGTGGTCGGTCGACAGGAGTTAGCCAGCGAACGCGACAGCCTGCAGGCAGACCTGCTGGTGGCACGCGCGCAGCTCGCTCGCGCTGATGCGCTCCTGCGTGAAAACGAGCGTCTTCGCACGCTGATGGGCGGAACTCGCAGCTTGCAGCTTCAGGTTCAGCTTGCCAGCTTGGCTGATATTGATCTCGATCCGTTTCGTCATCGCATCGTGCTTGATCGCGGAAGCCGTGCGGGTGTTCGCGCGGGTCTTGCCATCATCGACGGTGCTGGACTGGTCGGACAGGTGACCGATGCGACCGCGGTGCGCGCCAACGCAATCTTGATTTCTGACCCCAGCCACGCGGTGCCGGTGCAGGTGCAGCGCTCCGGGTTACGCACGATTGCCTTTGGCACGGGCGACCTCTATCGCCTGATCATCCCCAATATTCCGCAAAGCGCCGATATTCGTGTCGGCGATTTGCTGATCACCTCGGGCATGGGCGGCGGCTTTCCAGCTGGCCTGCATGTCGCAGAAATCACCCGCCTGCAGCCCGATGAAACGCGATTATTCGGGCTAGCCGAGGCGCGGCCGGTGGCTGCACTGGACCGCAGTGGCGAGGTGCTATTGGTGTGGGACATCGACGCCAGCTCGGGCCTTGAAGCGGGGCCGCCAGCTGATGTATCACCTGCGGAAACGTTAGAGGGCAGCGCGCCGTGAGTCGCGCACGCACTGCGCCGGGCTTGTTTGTAGTCAGTGTGATCCTGGCCCTTCTGCTGGGTCTCATGCCGCTGCCCGGCGCAATTACCGTGCTCAAGCCCTACTGGATAGCCTTGGTCCTGATCTACTGGCTGCTAGAAGCCCCTGATCGTGCCGGGCTTGGCACCGCTTTTTTGATTGGCCTAGCGGCTGATCTTGTATTTGGCACGTTGTTCGGCGAGCAGGCGTTGCGGCTAACCATCATCGCCTTCTTAGTCCTGCGATTTCGCGCGCGACTTCGATTCTTTCCGCTCTCGCAGCAGGCATTGGCCGTGCTTGCGCTATTGACGAATGACCGTGTGGTGACGCTCGGCATCCGAGCGTTCAGTGGTGAAGGCATTCCGCCGGCGACCTTTTGGCTCGCGCCCCTCATCGGCACGCTGCTGTGGCCCTGGCTGTTCCTGCTGCTTGATGGGGTGCGTCTGCGCTCGCGTGGACGGGAAACTTAGCGGCACATGGCGATCTCGCGCCATCGGCGACCTCTGCGTGATCCTCAGGCCGAGCACGCGCTGTTTCGCCGGCGCGCGCTGGTAGGATTTCTCCTCTCGATGCTGGCATTGGTGACGCTTGCCGGTCGCTTTGCCTGGCTGCAGGTGATTCGTCACGAGGAGTACCTGACGCGCTCGGAAGCCAATCGCATCAAGTTGCGACCGATCGTGCCTGCGCGCGGCTTGATCTACGACCGCAGCGGCCATCTGCTGGCGGACAACGTGCCTGCCTATCGATTGGAGCTCGTGCGTGAGCAGGTGGCAGATCTCGAGCAAACGCTGCTTGGACTGCGCGAGATTTTGCCGATTGATGACGATGAGATTGAGCGCTTCCGCGCGAGCTGGAAAACCCAGCGCCGCTTTCAATCGATACCGCTCAAGTTTCGCTTGACCGAAGCTCAGGTGGCGACGTTTGCCGTTAGTCGGCATCGGTTTCGCGGCGTTGACGTGGTCCCCTATCTCACTCGGCGCTATCCCTACGGCGACTTGTTCAGCCACGTCATTGGCTATGTGTCGAGGATCGATGCGGACGATTCCGCCACCCTTGATCCGGCGCGCTACAGCGGCACCACACATATCGGAAAATCGGGCATTGAGCGCCAGTACGAAAGCCGCCTGCACGGTGACGTTGGCTTCGAGCACGTCGAGGTCAACGCCGAAGGACGCACGCTGCGGGTGCTCGAACGCACACCGGCGGCGTCAGGCGAGCATCTGTACCTGACGGTCGATGCTGGCCTGCAGCAAGCGAGCGTGGACGCATTTGAAGGTCAGCACGGTGCGGCGGTTGCCATCGATCCGCGCAATGGCGACGTACTCGCGTTTGTCAGCCTGCCTGGCTACGATCCCAATCCGTTCGTCAACGGCATCGGCCACGCCGACTACGCGGCGCTGCTGAAGTCTGAGTCTCGTCCGTTGTTCAATCGTGCCGCGAACGGCGGGTATGAGCCTGGCTCTACGATCAAACCGTTTGTGGGATTGGCGGTCCTCGAGCTGGGCGTACGCCGAGCTGAAGACAAGGTGCTCTCAACCGGCGCGTACAGGCTTCCGGGCCAAGAACGCGAGTATCGCGATTGGCGTAAAGGCGGTCACGGCTATGTGGATTTGCGCGAATCGCTGGCGCAGTCCGTCAACACGTACTTCTACAGTGCGGCAGTTGATATGGGGATTGAGCCAATGAGCGCCTACATGGTGCGTTTTGGCTTCGGCTCGCCGACAGAAATTGACTTGGGTGGTGATGCTGCAGGCGTCTTGCCCTCGCGCGAGTGGAAGCGGGCGACACGCAATCTGATCTGGTATCCAGGTGAAACCGTGATCGCAGGCATTGGCCAAGGATTCTGGGTGACCACGCCGCTACAGCTCGCGCAGGCTACCTCGCTGCTCGCGGCGGGTGGTCGTGGGTTTCCGCCGCGGCTGCTATACGCCGCGCAGCATGGAT
>JBBSIY010000380.1:0-3239 GCA_038257785.1 Lysobacterales bacterium | reverse complement strand
CGCGTCTCAAGAGCGTGCTCAGCGACGCCCTTGGCGACAACCCGCTGGGCTATATCGTGCGCACTAATGCCGAGGGACAGCCTGGCGAATCGCTGCTTGAAGACGTCGCGTATTTGGGCAAGGCGTGGGCGGCGATTCAAGACGGGATCGTCACCACAACGGTCGGCGGCTGCATCTATGAAGACCTGTCGCTGCCGCTGCGCGCGATGCGCGACCTGATGCGCGCCGACGTTGAAAAAGTGCGGGTCGATTCGCGCGAGACGTGGGAGCGTCTGTGCCAGTTCGTCAGCCGGTTCATGCCGGATTTGGTCGAGCGATTGGAACATTACCCCGGCGAGCGACCCATCTTTGACCTGTTTGGTGTCGAAGACGAAATACAAAAGGCGCTGCAGCGTGACGTGCCCTTGAAGTCAGGCGGCTCCATTGTCATTGATCAGACCGAAGCGATGACGACCGTTGACGTCAACACCGGCGCTTTCCTCGGCCATCGCAATTTAGAAGAAACCGTTTACCGCACCAATCTGGAGGCCGCTCAAGCGGTTGCCAGACAGCTGCGACTGCGCAACTTAGGTGGAATCATCATCATCGACTTCATCGACATGACCGACGCCGAGCATCGCCGCCAGGTGCTGCGCCTGCTCGAAAAAGCGTTGGCTCGCGACCACGCGAAAACCACGGTGTACGAGTTCTCGCCGCTCGGCCTTGTTGAGATGACGCGCAAGCGCACCACTGAGAGTCTGGAGCGCCAGCTGTGCGAGCCCTGCGCGCAGTGCAACGGGCGCGGCACGGTGAAATCCGCAGAAACCGTGTGTTACGAAATTTTCCGCGAGATCACTCGCGCAGTGCGCCAGTTCGAGGCCGAGAAACTGCTGGTGCTGGCCTCGCCAAAAGTCGTTGCAAAAATACTCGATGAGGAATCAGCCGCGGTTGCCGAGCTAGAAGAGTTCATCGGCAAGTCGATTCGTTTGACCGCCGATGAGCAGTATCAGCAGGAGCAGTACGACGTTGTGCTTCTGTAAACCAGTCGCCGCGCAGTGAGCTTGGTCACACATCCGCCGCGACGCCGATGGCAGCGCTTCAGGCGTTTTGTCGGCTACGGCACAGCGAGCCTAGTGATTGTTGCGGGGCTGTGCGTTGCGACGCTGAGTCAGCTGCTGCCGCTGCTTGCTCGCGATCCGCAGTCGGTGGCGCAGTGGCTAAGTGCGCAGGCCGGAAGGCCTATCAATCTCACCTCGCTTGAGGCGCGCTGGGAAGGCAGCGGTCCGCTGTTTGATTTAGACGGTCTCAGCATTGGCGCAGGCGATCAACAGCTGAGCATTGGGCGGGCGACGCTGCGGGTGAACGCCTATCGCGGATGGTGGCCGGGGCAGTCGCTGGTATCGCTGCAGCTCGATGGCTTGGACCTGACGCTAGAGCGCGATGCTCAAGGATCGTGGCAGCTGCACGGCATTACGCGCGCAGCGAAGCCAATTGATCTGACTCAGCTGGAAGGCTTAGGTGATCTGGTGATTGATCGCGCCAGCCTGCGCATTGAAGACGCCGCAAGCGCGCAGCACTGGATCGTGCCGCGCCTTGATGCACGTTTGCGCTCGCACGGTGGGCACCTGCAGCTAGCGGTCGCCGCCTATCCCCTCGCTGGCCCGCCGCTGCGTGTGAACGTCGACCTCGACAGCGACAGCCGCAGCGGAAGCGTCTATGTCGAGAGCGATGCCCTGTCGCTTCAGGACTTCAAGCTAGCCGCCCTGCGCACGCCCGGTTCGCCGGATGGTTTAGACCTTGATCAAGCTACATCTGGTGGATTTGATTTTGCCGCGCTGTCTGTATCGGCAGATGCGCTGTCAATGAAGATGTGGCTGCAGATCAACGCTGGCGAAGTAAGCGGCGTGCAGTTCAGCTCGCCCGATAACGTTCTCAACGTCGTGACCGACGCAGGCGTCGAGGCTGTGGCGATGCAGTGGCCGGCCATGAGGGCCAACTTTGAAAAACAGCCCGACGGCTGGATGATCAGTGCTGATTTGCAAGACGGCGCATGGCTGCGCCTGTCAAAACAGGCTGGAGTGCAGCATGTCGAGGCCGGCGATCTCGACGTCGCCAAGCTCGTTGGCCTGCTGCCGCCGCTATCCGCACAGCTGGCCAAGTTAAGCGGCCAGCTGCGAGCGGCTGAGGCGCGTGGTCGGATAGACCTGCTGCGTGCAGACATGGATGAGCGCGGCCTGCAAAGCATGGATGCGCGCCTCACCAATGCGAGTGTCGAGCCGGTTGGTGAGCGTCCAGGCTTCAGCGGCCTGTCCCTCGATATGCATCTCGCAGACGGACAAACCCGCTTCGACGTGGTCAGCCCAGGCTTCACTCTGCAGTGGCCTATTGGGCTGCGTGAGCCGCTGCCCATGGCGCTGCAAGGCGATGCGGCACTGATGCACATCGACGCTGCTTGGCAGCTCGATAGCGATCAGCTAACGGTGCGCGGCAGCGACTTCGCCTTCGATGTGGCCGGCAGCTTGCGATTTGACGGCGGCAAGCCGACGACTGATCTGCGCGTCGACGTGTTTGAGGCGCCCATCATTGCCGCCAAGCGCTTCTGGCTGAAGCATCGGATGCCCGCCAATGCGCGCAAGTGGCTAGATGACGCGCTGATTGATGGTCGCCTAGCCAGCGGCCGATTGCTGCTGACTGGCGACCTCGACAACTGGCCGTTTGCGGGCAACGAGGGGCGCATGTTGGCGGAGGCCCACGTCGATGATGTGAGCTTGCGCTACCTGCCCGACTGGCCAATTGCGACCGAGCTGAGCGGGACGGCAACGTTTCTGAATCGCTCGATTGACGTCGACGTGTCGGCTGAGATCCTCAACAACACGGTGCAGCAGGCCGTGGGCAGCATCGCTGCGCTGAGCGATCCACGCCTCCTGCTGAACATTCGCGGCGGCGGCGAGGGCAAACATCTGCTCGCGCTGCTGCGCCGTAGCCCGCTGCAGAAAAAATATGCCGATAGCTTGAATGCGCTTTCGATTGGCGGAAGTGCCGATGTGGCGCTGCAGCTGGATATTCCGTTTGCCAAACGACTGGGTGAGTTTGCGATGCAGGGCAGCGCGACGCTTACCGAATCAGACCTGCGCGATTCGCGCTGGGGTATCGCGCTGGATGCCGCCGAAGGCACGCTGAACTTCAGCGAGCGTGGCCTTGATGCGGAGGCCATCGACGTGTTGTATTCCGGCCAGCCGGCCGTTTTGGCCCTCGCCTTG
>JBBSIY010000379.1:0-3250 GCA_038257785.1 Lysobacterales bacterium | reverse complement strand
TGCATTGACCAGCGCGGCACCATTCTCACTGTCGCTATGTTGATACTCGCGCAGACTGGCCAAAGCCGCGTCTAAGTCGCCACTTTCTTCCAGCACGATGGCGATGCGTAAGCGGGCTTGGTCTACGGTCTCCGGATCAGATATCTGCCGATACCACCGCAGCGCATCGGCCGGCTGCTTGCGCAGCTCAGAGAGCTGTCCGAGCAACAAAATCCGCGCTGACGGCAGCGGTGTCTCGCCTTCCTGCAGCTCTACATACAAGGCTTCAAGCGCATCGGTTGCGTTGGCGCGCGCCAGATAGGCTGCGCGCCCCGCTAGGGTCGCGTCGTTCTGCTCTCCGGTCTCCAGCAACTCTGCCGCCGCCAAGGTTTCGCCAAACTCGTCGAGCATGGCGGCCGCCGACAGGCGCAGCGAGATGTCTGCATCGGGCAAGTCCAAGGCATGCTGAAGCGATGCGCGCGCTGCCTCGTCCTTACCGTGCTGACGTTCGATCTGCGCGCGCCACAGCCACGGCCTAGGCAGCTGCGGATGGCGCTCGGTTACCCGCAGCGCCATGGTCTCGGCAACTGACTTCAGCTCAAGACTTTGTGCCAAACCGCCAAATCCCAGCATGGGCTCAATCGCTGTTGGCACGGCGTCGCTCGCCACCAGCTGCGCCATAACCTCGCCAATCACCGAACTTTTTCGCTCACCCGCTAGCGCCTGCAGAGCGAACCGCCAGCTGTCGGTTTCGTCGTCGCTGAGTAGGCCGCTTAGCGCCTTCACAGCGTCATCTGCCCGGCCTTCGCGCAGCGCCAGAACGGCCTGCATCTGGCGCGCGCCGGCCGCCTCCGGGGCGACTTTGAGCCACCGACTCAAGGCTTGAGAGGAAAGATCAGGATCTTTGGACAACAGCGCGACGCGCGCGGCGCGCTCGGCTAGGAGCGGATCATTGCTGTTCGATGACGCGCCAACGTACGCTTTCGCTGCTTCGTCAAAGCGGCCCTCCTGCAGCGCAAACTCCCCTTCCATCAAGGCTTGAAGGCTGTTCTCGTCAGCCTGCACAAGTGGCGCGACGGCGAGCAGGTACACTATGGCCGTCGCGATCGGCAGCGTGATCAGCAGCTTTTTCAGCATCGAATTCTCCGGGGGTCGAAGCGGGGCGCTGGCGCGCTCAATCCGCCCCACAGGCGCATCGATACGCGATCCGCCCGCAGTGCTACAGAATACCTCGATGCCCCTGCTCGCTCTCGGAATCAATCATCAGACCGCCCCAGTGGCGCTGCGCGAGCGGGTCGCGTTTGCGGCCGACGCCGTGCCGAGCGCGTTGCAAAGCCTGCTAGCCATGGACGGCGTGCACGAAGCGGCGCTGCTATCGACCTGCAATCGAACCGAAATTTATTGCTCAGTGTCCGACGGCGCGGCTGAACTGCCCGAGCGCTGGCTGTCTGACCATCACACGCTAGCGGCGGATGAGCTGTCTACCTATTTATACCGCCATCGCGATGGCGACGCCGTGCGGCATCTGTTTAGAGTCGCCACTGGGCTCGATTCACTGGTGCTGGGCGAGCCGCAGGTGCTTGGGCAGGTCAAAGAGGCGTATCAGCTTGCGCGTCAGTCGGGAGCGTTGAAATCGGGTCTCGACCGGCTTTTTCAGAACAGCTTTGCGGTCGCCAAGCGCGTGCGCACCGACACTCAAATTGGCGCCCATCCGGTTTCAGTGGCTTTCGCGGCGGTAAAGCTGGCGCAGCAGGTGTTTGCCGAACTCAGTAGAGCCAGCGTGCTGCTGATAGGCGCAGGCGATACGATTGAGCTCGCCGGACGCCACCTTGCCGACCAGAAAGTGCGGCGCTTGCTGGTGGCGAACCGCACGCTCTCACATGCGCAGGCGCTGGCCTCGCGCTTCGGCGGCTATGCGCTGCCGCTGGATGAGCTTTCGCGGCATTTGAGCGAGGCAGATATCGTGATTTCAGCAACCGCGAGTCAAGAGCCCATCCTGAGCGCCAATGCAGTCAAACAGGCCCTCCAGGCGCGCCGCCAGCGACCGATGTTTTTGCTTGATTTAGCGGTACCGCGCGACATCGAAGCCGCTGTCGGCGAGCTCGATAATGCGTATCTCTACACGGTAGACGACCTTGATCGTGCGATCGAGGACAACCGCCGCTCGCGTCGCGAGGCAGCCGAACAAGCCGAAGCCATCATTGCGCTGCAGGTTGAGCACTTTCTCGCTTGGTGGCAGGCCAGCGATCGTATCGACGCGCTGCGCGGCATACGGCAGCGTGGTGAACTTGAGCGCGACGCCGTTCTGGCTCGCGCCCGCGCGCTGTTGTTGCAGGGTAAAAGCCCTGATCAAGCCTTGGACTACCTTGCCCACACATTGACGAATAAGCTGCTGCACGTGCCCACCGCCAATCTGCGTGCGGCGGCGCTGCGCGGCGATACGGATTTACTCCGCGCCGGCGAGCGCCTGTTTACCGATGAAACTGCCGGCACCACAGTTAGCCCTATGCAGTCTGCCCAGCCCCCTTCTGAACATCCGCCTTCCGACACCGATCCTTACGTATGAGCTTGAGCCCCAGCATTCGCCGCAAACTAGAGTCCTTGGCCGAGCGGTTTGAGGAGGTCGGCCGCATGCTTGCCGAACCCGACGCGGCCAGCGACAACGCGCGCTTTCGCGATCTGTCCCGCGAGTACGCTCAGCTCGAGCCCGTACAACAGCAGCTCGCGGCCCTAGACCGTTCGCAGGCCGATCTCGAAGCGGCGAAAGCGATGCGTAACGACCCCGAGATGGCCGACCTCGCCGAAGATGAAATCAGCGCGCTGCAGCTGCGCTTGGAAGCACTTGGCCAATCGCTGCGCCTCTCGCTACTGCCTACTGACGCGCGCGATCAGGCGAATTTGTTCTTGGAAATTCGCGCCGGAACCGGCGGTGACGAGGCGGCCATTTTTGCCGGCGATCTATTCCGTATGTACACGCGATTTGCCGAGCGCCAGCGCTGGAGCGTGGAAACCGTGTCGGCCAGCGAAGGCGAGCACGGCGGCTTCAAAGAGGTGATCGCCCGGGTAGAAGGGGCTGGGGCGTTTTCACGCTTGAAATTTGAATCTGGCACCCATCGCGTGCAGCGCGTGCCGGCTACGGAATCGCAGGGGCGTATCCACACCTCGGCTGCAACCGTCGCCATCCTGCCCGAGCTGGACGATATCGAAGACATCGAGATCAACCCGAATGACCTAAAGATCGACACGTTTCGCGCGTCAGGTGCTGGCGGTC
>JBBSIY010000378.1:0-3271 GCA_038257785.1 Lysobacterales bacterium | reverse complement strand
TGGCAATGACCGCAAGAACCTCAGGAAGTTCGTATGGGTGACGTTCGACGATGGCGGCTTTCAGGGCCGCTAAGCGCTGGGTAGTGGTCTTGATCAACAAGAGCACTTCGGCCTCGTGTTTGATTTCACCTTGCCAGCGATAAATAGACTCCGCCGCTGGTAGCAAGGTGACGCACGCGGCGAGGCGATCTTCGACCAAGCCTTTTGCCAACGTCTGCGCCGACGTGATGTCGGCGCAGCTCGAGAGCACGATGCAAGCATCAGGCGTTGGCGGTGCGGCTGTCATTCTCCCGCTTCCAGGCCATGCGGGCGGCGCAAATCAGCTGCCGAAGCCATCGGCAAATATCAACGTACCGCTGCCGAGTAGGCAGGTGGTTGGATTGGCTGACTGAAACAGGGCCAGCGTTGCCCACTCCGGATGGTCAACAAATGGATTGCGATTGCTTTGGAAATTGAAGACCACTTCGTTGCGATCTAGCTCGCGGGCGTCTACAGGATCCTGTTGATGCCATTGCAGCAAGGTTGTCAGGATTCCCATGTAGGCAGTCGGCGCCGTGCTCGGCGTGATCACGATCAAGCTGCGGTTGTCGGTCAGCTCGAGATTCGGCAGGTTGTCACCGCCCTCATAGCGGATTGCCATGTAGAAAATCGCCCGCGCCATGTTGCCGCGCAGCTTGCTCCACACTTCATAGCTGCCGGTTTCACCATCGACCGAGGTGTACCAGTTCGACAAGCCGGGATAGGTTCCATTGCCACCACCCTCGCCGTTATAGGCAATCGTGCGGTCCTCAATGCAGCCGCTGGCCTGCGTGCAGGTGTCGAAGGGTTTGTTGCCGCGATGCGCGTTGAAGGTCTCGTCGGACAGATGCAGCATGTGCTGATCGTTATGCGCAGCTAAGGTCTCAGGCGTGCGAAAGCCAAGCGAGCGCGGCCAGACGTGCTCGCGGTTGTAGCGCAGGCCGCTGGTGGTGCCGCAGGTGGTCGCGGGGCCGCCGTTTCCGACGCGAGAATTAACCTTGTTGAAGCTACAGTTGCGATAGATGTCGAGGATGCGACTGCTGTTGAGCGGGTCTTCATCGGCGATCTCTAGCTGATCCCAGCCGTACGGATACTCCGTGTGACCGCGAATAGTCTGATGCAGCGAGCAGCGCAGCTGCTCCGGGCTGCTGGTGTTGACCTGATCGTAATAGCTGCCAACGCCACCGACGCGAACGGTAAACACGACAACGACATTCGCTGCCAGCTGCGCACCCTCAAGGTCGCTGACGTGGTCCGCGACAATCGTAAACGTACAGCTCTCGCCGCCGATCAGCGCGGTGGCCGTGTCGATGCTGAAACTCATGCCGCTGCTCGGATACGTCAGCTCAACGCTGCCACTCTGCGCGCAGCTCAAGGTGAAGGCGTCAGACAGAAGATTGACTGTCTCGCTAAACATCGCCGTCAGATTGCCAGCCGCCGGGAAATTGCTGTCGCCGTTGATCGGCGTAGTCGCGAGCACCACCGGCGGGTCGTTGACGATGGCTGCGCCGACGGTGAAGTTGATCGTGTTGCTGCCGCTGAGCTGCTGCGCCATGCCGCCTCGATCGGCGATTTGGATCGGGTCTAGCGTCAGCGTGCAGGTTTCGGTTTGATCGAAATCCTCCAGCGGATTGATTGTGTAAACCGCGCTACTGCCGCCCACCACGGTGTCAGAAACATTGCGAACGCCGCTCAGGCTGCATACGAGTTGAAACCATGTCGGCCCAAGGTCCACCGATTCTGAGAAGCTGACCTGCAGATTGGCATTGGTCGGAAAGCTCGGCGCGTTGTTGGCGGGAATGCTGCCGGCCAACGTCGGCGGTTGGTCGACGCCGCCGGTGAACGTCTGGTTGTTGTTGCAGGCGCCCATGGTTGCTGAAGCGCTGGTGTTCCAAGTGAACCCGGCATAGCTTCCCGCGTTGCCGCCCAGCTGCAGCGACGTCCCGGGAGCCGTGGAATTCGTTTCGCTGACGCCGATGTCGGTCGAGACCATACCCATGGCCGGGCCATTGCTGGCGGTCAGCGCGCCTTCGTAACTCAGCAGCTGGATGACCGTATTGCCAGGGCCGACCAGGGCGACGCCATCGGGTGCCCCGTTCTGAACTCCGTTGGTCGCATACGTTATTGCGGCAATCCGGACCTGCGTGCCACAGGTGACAAGCGCGCCCGCAGGCAGCACGTCAGTGTCATAGGTCGTCGCGGCGCCCGGTACAGATCCGTTGTAAAGCACGATCGAATAGTTGGTAAGGTCTTCGCCGGCCGTCGCGACGACTTCGATTGCCTCGCCTACATCGCCAGCGGCGGTCGAGTCGTCATAGTGAATCTCGTTGATGAAGACGTCCGCTCGCGCCAGCATCGGCAGCCAACAGAGGGCGACGAAAGCAATTTTGCTCAGACTTTGCACACGCATTAGGCAGCTCGGGTTTGCGGTCGGCCGGGCAGTCTAACGGCGCATTGAGTCCTTGTCCGTGACACGCCCTTTGTATTGATCGCCGCTGCTCGCCCTTGAAAGCGTGACGCAGCGCCCCATGTTTTGGCCCGTACCGAAGTCTTCACAGCCTCCGGACTTGCGCGTAAAATTTGGCACTCACCGATGGGGAGTGCTAACAATCCGTCGAAAATCATTCCGAATCAAGCGTTTACGAGGACAACTATGAACCTGCAGCCATTGAACGACCGCGTCATCATCAAGCGTATGGAAGAAGAAAAGCTTTCCGCTGGTGGCATCGTCATCCCCGACAACGCGACTGAGAAGCCCTCCAAGGGTCAGGTCGTCGCGGCGGGCGAGGGCAAGCCGCTCGACAACGGAACAGTGCGCGCGATGAAGGTAAAGGTCGGCGACAAAGTGCTGTTCGGCAAGTACTCCGGTCAGGAGTTCAAGCACGACGGTGAAGACCTGGTGTCGGCCAAAGAAGAAGACATCATCGCGATCATTAAGTAAGGGCTGGGATTCGGGACTGGTAGTTCGGGATTCTGAGAAGCAACGGCGCGCGAAAGCTGCGCAGATGCTCAACGAAACCCACACGCTCCCGAGTCCTGCTCGAAACGCACCTCAATTCTAAAATTATGGAGTTTCACCATGGCAGCTAAAGAAGTACGTTTCTCCGAAGACGCGCGCGCTCGTATGGTTAAGGGCGTCAACGTCCTAGCCAACGCCGTCAAGGTCACCCTGGGTCCGAAGGGCCGCAATGTTGTGCTCGACAAGAGCTTCGGTGCGCCGACGATTACCAAGGACGGCGTCTCCGTCGCCAAG
>JBBSIY010000377.1:0-3277 GCA_038257785.1 Lysobacterales bacterium | reverse complement strand
TCAGGCAAAACCACCCAGCTGCCCAAGCTTTGCCTAGCGGCGGGGCGCGGCGCAGCGGGGATGATCGGCTGCACGCAGCCACGACGTATCGCAGCGCGCTCGGTCGCGCGTCGGGTATCGGAAGAGCTGGGCGTGCAGATGGGCGGTCTGGTGGGCTATCAGGTGCGCTTTACTGAGCAAGTCAGCGACGCCACGGCGATCAAGTTCATGACTGACGGCATTCTGCTGGCGGAAATTCAGTCTGATCGGTTTCTGTCGCGCTATGACACCCTCATCCTCGACGAGGCGCACGAGCGCAGTCTCAACATCGACTTCCTGCTTGGCTATCTGAAAGGGCTGCTGCGCAAGCGCCGCGATCTGAAGCTAATTGTGACTTCTGCCACCATCGATACGGCGCGCTTTGCCAAACATTTCAACGATGCACCTGCGCTGTCGGTGGAGGGGCGCGGCTATCCGGTGGAAGTACGCTGGCGTCCGCCCGAGCTCGCCCGCACGCAGAATGATGGCAGCAGCGAAAGATCCGGCAATGAGCGCAGCGCGGACGAGCGCGACAGTGATCCCTTAGCCGCGATTGTCTCCGCCGTCGATGAGATTACCCGCGACGATCCACTCGGCGACGTCCTGATTTTTCTGCCCGGCGAGCGCGATATCCACGACGTCCATCGGGTGCTGGCCAAGCGCGGCTATCGCGAAACCGAAGTGCTGCCACTATACGCACGGCTGTCCGCGCGCGATCAAGATCGCGTGTTCAATCCGGGACCTAAGCGGCGCGTCGTGCTGACCACCAACGTGGCTGAGACGTCATTGACCGTGCCGCGCATTCGCTATGTGGTTGACCCGGGCACCGCGCGGGTCAAGCGCTACAGCCCGCGGCAGAAGCTTGATCGGCTGCACATCGAGCCAATCTCGCGCGCCAGTGCGGACCAGCGAAAAGGGCGCTGTGGGCGCATCGCGGCAGGCATCTGCTATCGACTCTATGCGGAGAGTGACTATCTCGGCAGGCCGGCCTACACGGATCCGGAGATACGCCGTTCAGCGCTGGCCGGCGTGATCCTGCGGATGCTCACATTGGGGCTTGGGCAGGTGGATGAGTTTCCGTTCATTGATCCGCCCGACCCGCGTGCGGTGGTCGATGGCTGGCAGCAGCTCGCGGAGCTGGGTGCGGTCGATGGTGAGCGCAAGCTGACGGCGATTGGTCGGCAGATGGCACGCCTGCCTGTGGATGTGAAGCTCGCCCGCATGATGGTGGCGGGAAGCCAGAACGGTGCGTTGCGCGAGATGTTGGCGATCACCTCGTTTCTAGGTATTCAAGACCCGCGCGAGCGGCCGGCAGACGCCAAGCAGGCGGCCGATCAGGCGCACGCGCAGTGGCGCGATACCAAGTCTGAGTTCATCGCCATCCTCAATTTGTTCAATGACTACCAGCTGGCGCATGAGGACCTGACGCAATCGAAGCTGCGTGACTGGTGCGGCAAGCGATTCTTAAGTTTCTTGCGCATGCGCGAATGGCGCGAGCTGCATCGGCAGCTTCTGCTTGTGTGTGAGCAGCTTGGCTGGCAAACCAGTACACAGCCGGCCGACTATCCGATGCTGCATCGCGCGCTTATCGCCGGCATGCCGACCCAGATCGCTCGCAAAGATGAGAAGCGGCAGTTCGAAGGTCCGCGTCAGCGCCGCTACGGGCTGTTTCCCGGATCGAGCCTAGCCAGCCAGCCACCCAACTGGGTGCTATCGGCGGTCTTGCTGGACACTCAGCGGGTGTATGCGATGACCAACGCGCGTATCGAGCCGGAATGGGTCATCGCAGAGGTGCCGCATTTGCTGAGTCGCAAACACTTCGACCCGCGCTGGTCGCGCGCGCAGGGGCGCGTCATCGGCAGTGAGCAGATCAGTTTGTTCGGTCTAATCCTTGCGCCGAAGCGACCGATTCACTACGGCGGGCTATATCCAGAGGAGTCGCGCGAAATATTCGTCAGGCAGGGGCTCTTAACGGGCGAGATCGACACGCGTGCCGCGTTCGTAGAGCGTAATCTCGCCTCGCTCGAGAAGGCGCATGAAGTTGAGGCCCAGCGGCGGCGGGCGGGACTCGTTGCCGATGAGGACTGGCAGGCCAACTGGTACTTCCAGCGACTGCCGACAGACATCAACAGCGTGGCGGGTCTCGACGCTTGGTATCGACGCGCAACGCCAGCCCAGCGGACCCAGCTTGAGTGGTCGCTTACCGAGCTTTTGCCCGGTGAAGGCAGCGAAGCGGACCGCTTTCCTAAGTACTTTGCCCTGGGGGACGCGCGCCTTGCGCTGCACTATCAGTTCGAACCGGGAGCCGTCGATGACGGTGTGACCTTGGTCGTGCCGTTGCATCTGCTGAACGCCCTTGATCCGGCGCGCCTTAGTTGGCTAGTGCCAGGGCTGGTCGAGGAAAAGGCGGCGGGTCTGATTCGCAGCTTGCCCAAGGCGCTGCGGCGCGCCTGTGTGCCGGCCCCCGATTTCGCACGCGCGTTTCGCGAGGCTTGGCCGGAGTCATCGGCGGACAGCATTGAGGGCGAGCTGGGGCGGTTTTTGTCACGCACGACCGGAGTGGCAATAGCCGCGCTGGATTTCGATACGAGCGCGCTGGACCTGCACCTCGTCCTCAATATTCGACTCATTGATCGGGCCGCCGAGCACGTCCTGGCCGAGTCGCGCGATCTGGCCTCGCTGCATGCGCGCTTTGGTCAGCGCGCAGACAAAGCGTTCGCTGCGCGCGCAGCCGGTTCGCTTGCGCAACACGGCTTACGCGCGTTTCCGTCGCAGCCGGTGCCGCTGGAAGTTCGCGGTGAGGCGGGTATTGCCGCGTATCCAGCGCTCGTTGTCAGCGGTGACGACGTTGCGTTGCAAGTATTTGCTGACCGCAGCGCAGCGCTCCGCGAGCACGCGGCCGGCGTGCGGCGACTTATTGAGATCGCGCTTGCGGATAGGACCAAGCAGGCACGCCGACAGCTGCCAATAAATCCGCAGCTGGGCTTGCTTTACGCGGCGCTACAGGGCTTCGTGGTCGCTGAGGCAGGGCCAGGTGAGCGCAGCGTCGATGCTTTGCGGCACGATCTCTTGGTCGCCGCGCTGGCGCGGCTGTGCAATCAGCCGCTGGAGGCGATCCGCACCGCCGAAGCGTTCGATGCGCTGCAGCGCGATATCGGCAGTCAACTTTTTGCCGAGGCGATGCGGCGGCTAAACGACGTGCAAACGATCTTGCAGCTGGTGGCCGATCTGCGACCCGCGCTTGAGCCGCCGCTAATGG
>JBBSIY010000376.1:0-3284 GCA_038257785.1 Lysobacterales bacterium | reverse complement strand
CACGCTCAGCTTCGACACGCTCAGCTTCGACACGCTCAGCTTCGACACGCTCAGCTTCGGCACCCTCGGCTTCGACAGTCAATTCCGCCAGCAGAGCATCGGCACGCTCATCCGCAGCATCGGTATGAAGCGGCAGCAGCGGGCCAACCGGCTCTGGCAGGGTGTCCCGCAGGCCCGCAATGCGTTCGGCCAACTCTGGGAACGCCGGCGCACGCGGATGATCCGCATTCAGCCCGCGCAGCAAGGAGCGCACCGCATCGGCCGCCTCCGTGATCACCTCAACCCCTTCAGCCGAAGGCGATTCACTGCGGGCCAACAGCCGCTTGATGTAGCTCTCAAGGGGCCCCACGACCTCGCCAATATGCGGCACCTCGGTCATCGCGAACGCGCCACTCATGGTGTGAACCGCCCGCAATACTGGATCGGTTACCTCACTCGATCCGCGTCCACATGCCGCTATGTAATCGTCCAGCGTCTCAAGGTGGCCGGCGACTTCGGTTGTGAGGATTTCAAACAAGACGCCGTCAATGGAGAAGGCGGTGCCTAAAGACTCGTCATCTAGGCCTGACGCAGATACGACGTCGAACGGCTCAACATCCGCAGACATGTGAGCGACATCGTCGGCCTCGCTGACATCACCGGTCCGCTCGACGGTGTCGATGTCAGCGGTAATGCGATCAGCTGTTGCAGGCTGTTCGACCATCGCCGGCACCGCGACGGAAACAGGCGTTGCGACATAGGACACGCGTTCGCCGGCAGCCAACCGCTCTGCGGCGACCTTGATCCCTTCGATATCGATTTGCCGGGTAGGCTCGCCGCGCAGGGCAGTCAGCAACTCGGGCAGCAGATCGCAGGCAGCAACCACCAATGCCACGACTTCGGGCGAGGCTTCGATGGTCTGATCCAGCACGCGGTTGAGCATGCCCTCGACCTTCCAGCTGAACTCGCCCAGCGTCAGCGCCCCCACCAATCGGCCGCTGCCCTTCAGCGTGTGAAACACCCGCCGGATCGGCTTTAGCGCTTCGACACTAGTCGGGTCGCGTTGCCACTCGGGCAGCAGATGCTCGAGGTTCGAGATCTCTTCCTGCACTTCCTCGACAAAAACTTCGCGAATTTCTTCGTCGATGTCTTCGCCAGTATCTTCGAACCCCGCAACGAAATTTCCAACGCTGGCGCCTGCCGGCAAACTCGGCGCAGCTGGCTCCGAGGATCGCGCTGTCTTCGTGGCAGATTCGACTACCGAAAGCGGCGACATGGCGGCGTCAATCAGCGCCTGCGTCGCATCCACTATTGCGCTATCGAATGGCTCGTCCGCATCTTCCGCTTGATCCGGCACGGTCGGCGTCGCATTCACTGCCGCCGCAGTCGGTATGCGGTCAACGGCCGCGGTCGACTTGCGAATCTCAGGTATTGGCCAGTACCCCAAGCGCTCGAGACTGATCCGCGTTGTGTCCAAAATTCGCTCGCGGCCCGAGCGCTGCTCCCGTAGCGCCTCTAGGTAGTACTCAAGACTCGCCAGAACATCAGCCAACGTGTCCATCTGCGGACCATTCGGCACGCGACGGCGCTCAATCAGCTCGACGGCTGTGAACCGCCGCACAGACTCCAGATAGCGCGGCGGCTCATCCAGTTCTAGAATTCTCAGCGCGCCCGCGACTTCTTCCAGCAAGCGTGGAACATCGCCAAGCTGCGCGTGATCCCAGTTGCTCTCAACGAAGGCCACGAAACACTGCTTAGCCTGCGCAAAGTTGGCTTGTGCCTCCTGAACCAAAGCATCGAGCACTTTGCGCGACTCGGCCTGCGGCAGCGAACGGCTGTCCGCCTCGTCGCCAGCACGTGAGGAGCTTCCAAGATGCTGAACCTGATCATCCAGCGATGCCTCTACATAAAGCAGCGCACCCGCGACATCCAGCAGGGTGGCCTCATCAGCGGCACGACCGCCTGCAACAACTTGCTGCAAAATTTGTCGCTGCTCGTTGACCACGCGCCGCGGAACGCCCAACCCGAGCATGCCGAGCGTGTCACCGACACGGTCTAGCACTTCGATCTGCGCGGCCAAGCTGGCACCGTCTGCATTGCGGCTGCGCATGTGCAAATCGAGCGCATCTTTAACGCGCAAAAGATCATCTTTAATCGCGGAGCCCACCGTGTTGAGCAACGCACGGTTGTGACCGGTCATGCTGCCCCGCGCGTGCTCCAGCTCCTCGGTAGAGGGCACCAGTGCATCGAGGCTAAATATGTGTCGCAGCTCACCCAGCCGACCATGGTCTGCTGGCGCATGCGCCACGTAATACAGCAGCGCGCGCGTAAGCTCACGCGGCGGGTCGACGCGGAAGCCAATCTCTCCGGCATCCGACAGACGTTTGATCTCGCGCTCGACCTTGCCGATTGCTTGTTTGAGCGGCGGCGAAGGCTCAAAGGCGCGTGAGCGCAAGGCTTCGATCACCCCGGCGGCGACCCAAAACAGCCGGCGAGCCTCTTCCTCATGAGTGATCGAAATCAGCGTGTCGCAGACCTGCGTCAACTTGCCAAGCTGGGTGTCGGCATCGTTATTGCGGAACCACTGCAGCAGTGCCATCTGAAACTGCACGCGCAGGGGTTCAGCCTGGCGACGTAGTTCACTATCCGGCAGCGGACGCGCCGGGCCACGGGCGGTTGGCGGCAGCGGGCGCGATAGATCGGGGGTAAACAGAGCACTCTCTGCGAGCGCCTGCTCACCGCGCGCTGTTCGAAGCTCATTGACCAGCGGCAGCAGGACAATCGGAATGTCCTTGTGGCCGCTTTGCAGACGTTCTAAATAGTCCGGCAGCTGCACGATGCCGCGCATCAGCACGGCATAAGCGTCGTCCCGGTCACGCACCTGATCGCCGAGCAGTGCCGTTGCGAGCAGCTCCATTTCTTCGGTGGCCATCGCGGCACCGTAGAGCTCTACCATCCGCAGGGTGCCTTGCACCTGATGCAGATACGTTGCGCAGAAGCGCATCTGGCTCGCGTCAGCCGGCTCTTCTACGTAGGCCTCAAGCGCTTGCCTAGCTTGCTTGAGCGTCTCGTCGAGCTCGCCTTTGACCCAATTCAGGGTGGTGAAGTCGATGTTGTCTTGCAACCTCATACCCGGGTCTCTTTCGAAGTGCGCAGGTAGGCCAACGTCTGTCGGCCGCCCGTGCGGATGAGCTGTGGATGGGTCCAGTTGTTGATCTCGCCCGGCCCTAGAACCAGCAGCCCATTGGGTCGGAGCAGGCGAGCCAGACCGTCAAGAAGTTCGCCCCGGCGCTCGCGGGCGAAGT
>JBBSIY010000375.1:0-3329 GCA_038257785.1 Lysobacterales bacterium | reverse complement strand
GCAGGCGATAGACACGCAGCGCGAGTCGAATGATCGACTCATCACCAACGGACGCGACGAAAGCTTTGATGTCGACTACTCCGGCTTCAGCCCCAAAGTTGGCGTGCGCTATGACATCGATGCGCAGACGCAGGTATTTGCCAACGTCAGTCGCAGTATGGAACCACCGAGCTTCGGCGAGCTCACCGGCGGCCCGGGCGTGACTCAGGTGGATGCGCAGCGTGCTACCTCGGCTGAGATAGGCGTACGAGTTGATCGCGATCGTTTGTCAGTGGATTTGGCGCTGTATCGCGCGGATGTGGACAAAGAGCTGCTGTCGCTGAGCGACGGACAGGGCAATCCACTCGGCACCATCAATGCAGATCGCACCCTGCATCAGGGCGTCGAGTTTGGCCTAGGGTGGCGCATTGGCGAGGCGTGGACGCTGTCGAGCAACTATCTTTACAACGATTTCCGTTTTGATGGCGACGCTGTGTTCGGCAGCAACGACCTGGCCGGTGTGCCGCCACATCAGCTGCGAACCCAGCTGCGCTGGTCATCGAGTGATCGCCTCTACGTGGTCCCCGCTATTGAATGGGCTCCGAGCGACTACTTTGTTGATCACGCCAACACATTGGAGTCGCCTGGCTACGCCACCTTCGGATTGCGCGTAGGTGGTGAGGTGGGCGCGAAGTGGTCATGGTTCATCGATGGACGCAATCTGACCGATCGCAAGTGGATTGCCACCACCAATGTCGTCGCCGATGCACGAGGTTTAGATAGCGCCAACTTCTTGCCGGGTGATGGCCGTTCGTTCTACGTGGGCTTCCAGTGGCGACCGCAGTAAACGCACGAAAGCCAGTGGTCAGCAGTCTGCGGACCCGAGCGTGGCGCTGGCATTTGCTGGCGGCGTTGCTCGTCGTGCCCTTCGTGCTTTGGCAGTCGATTACCGGCACGATCTACCTGTGGTCCCAAGCTTATGTGGATGCACGCCACAGCGAGCTGAGATTTGTGTCTGCTTCAGCTGAACGCGCCTCCGTCGATGCGCAGCTAGCTATTGCGCGACAAGCCATGCCGGGCGCCCGCGTTGGCAGCATCCTCCTGCCCGCGGACCCTTTGCGCAGCACGCTGGTGGCCTTCGAGGATGCGCAAGGCATGCCGATGGCAGTGTTCATTGATCCCTACCGCGGATTGCTTTTGGGCGTATTGAGCGGTGTTGATTGGGCACCCGGCTGGAGCCGCAAGCTGCACGGTGGCTGGCCGCTCGGCAGTGTTGGCAGCTGGCTGCTTGAGCTTGGTGCATGCTGGACCATCGTGATGGTACTGACGGGTCTCTACCTATGGTGGCCGCGCGATGGACGGCCCGCACTGCCGGTGCTGTTGCCGCGCGTGGCGGCGGGCAGGAGATTATTCTGGCGCGACCTGCACGCCTGTGTCGCGGTGTGGTTTTCGATGTTGATCGTGCTGTTTTTACTGACCGCTATGCCGTGGACCAGCTTCTGGGGTGAGAGCGTGCTGCGTCCCGTGCAGCGAGCGCTAAATCAAAACGTGCCGGCGGCAGCCGGATTTGCACCGGTACTAGTCGGGACGCCCGGCAGCTTTGGCGCGCAGTCGCTTGATCGGATGGTGGCAGACGCTCGCCAAAATGGGATGCAGGGCGACCTCATGCTCTACATGATTGATGGCCCGCCTGGCTCAGCAGTTTCGCTGCGATCGCTGCGTGATCGTGCCTCGGAGGAGCAGTACGTGCTGTTCGACCGTGCCAACGGCGCACGCGTAGGCGCGGCAGGCTGGAGTGACTTTCCGCCGCTTGCCAAGGGCATTGCGACCGGCGTTGATCTGCACGAAGGCAGCTATTTTGGCCGCGTCGGTCCATGGATCAATACCGCGCTCGCCTCCGCGTTGTTGTGGCTAGCGGTTACCGGCGTTGGCGCATGGTGGACGCGAAAGCCCGCTGGCTCGGCCGGCATTCCGCCGCCGGTGGCGACGCGCTGGCCGCTGTGGGTGCTGACGCTGGCGGTTGCGCTGTGTGTGCTGCTGCCATTGCTGGGGTTGTCGGTCGTCTGCCTGTGGCTCGGCGAGCGCGCATGGCATCTGCTAGCGCTCGCTTACCGTGAGCGCTAGCTCGCCGCGTGCTCAGGCGTCGATATCGGGCAAGCGATCGCGACTCGGATGCTTGGCGAGCTTGCGTTGAAGCGACCGCCGATGCATGCCGAGCAGGCGGGCCGCGGCCGACACATTGCCATCGGTGTCGGTCATCGCCTGCTGAATGTGTTCCCACTCGATCCGGCTAAGCGGCGTCATCGCCGTGGCGATGTCATCGTCGACAAACGGCTCACCGCGCAGCACGCGCAGGATGCTGGCCATGTTGGCCGGCTTGGTTAGGTAGTCGTCCGCTCCGCGCTTGATAGCCTCAACCGCGGTCGCCACGCTGGCGTATCCGGTGACCAGCACGATGAACATGGACGGGCAGACCGCGCGCAGTGGGGCGATCAGATGCAGGCCTGATTCGTCCGCCAGCTTGAGATCGAGCAGGGCGAAATCTGGCTGTATGCGTCGCGCCGTTTCAATCGCCGTTTTGCCATCGCTCGCGGTGGTGATCTCAAAATCGCGTCGTTCCATCGAGCGCTGAAGGGTGCGCAGATAGACCGCATCGTCATCGATTAGCAGGCCGCGTTTCATGCTGTCGTCTGCACGGGTAGCTGAAAGCGAACGCGCAGGCCGTCATCGACGTTGGCCTGCATGGACAGTGTGCCGCCAAGGCGCTCTACCGTCGCATGGCTTAGCGCCAAGCCAAGCCCGAGCCCATCGACCTTGCTGCTGTCGAACATCTTGGCGGGCAGAAACGTACGTGCACCGCTTAAACCGCTGCCGAAATCACGGATCTCGCCGTGAATTCCAGCGGCGTCGGCGTGCAAGCTCAGTTCAACACGTTTGACGCCCGCCGCTTCACTGGCGTCGGCCGCATTGTTGAGCAAGGCCCGTAGAAGGTGGCCGACTGCCGGTTCAACGGCAGGAAATGCCGCAACGTCGCCATGGCGGATCAGCTCAATGGCAGGGCGTGTGAGCTTCCAGCGATCAATGACGCGCTCAATATCGATCATTCTCTTTGGCTCGCCCAACCCATCGCCCTGCGCAGGTGCCGCTAGTTCACGCACGCGCTCACGGCAGACCTCGACCAGCGCCCGCAGGGTGCACAAATCGTCCGCTAGGTTGCCGGTGTCGGCCTGCTCGACGTGCTCCTGCTCGATCAAATCATCCAGCGCTAGAGTCATGGTTGCTAGAGGCGTGTTGAGCTCGTGTGCGACCGACGCGGCGTGCGTGGCCAATGCCACGATGCCTTCGTTGCG
>JBBSIY010000374.1:0-3351 GCA_038257785.1 Lysobacterales bacterium | reverse complement strand
GTCCCAGTCTTGCTCGGTGATGCTGCCAAGCGGCGTGCGGAAGTAGCTGGAGGCGTTGTTGACTAGCGCATCGAGCCGACCAAACCGGGCCAACGTTTCGTCGACTATGGCAGCTAAGGCGGCAGTGTCGGCAAGGTCACACTGCACCAGTAGCGTGGTATCGGTACGCGTTGACTCCAACTCCGCTGACAGCGCGTGCGCTTCTGCTTCAGAGCCTCGATAGTGCAGCGCGATATTGAACCCAGCACGGTGCAGCGTGCGCGTAATTGTTGCGCCGATGCGCTTGGCGGCCCCTGTCACTAGGACAACGGGGCGGTCAGAGATGGTCATGGTGCGTCTTGCGGTGAGAGTGCAGTGGGATAGTAGGGCGTCGCTGCGTCTGTCGATAGCTTTGCGCCGATCTGCTTGGTTGAACGAGCCGATACCTGCAAACTCCACGCATGATTCCGCTCTCACTCCCCGCGCCCGACGCCGACGCGCTCGCTCATAGTCAGGCCCTGCACGCGGCCATCGTCAGCGAAATTCGCGCCGTCGGTGGAGCAATTCCGTTCTCGCGCTATATGGAGCTGGCACTTTATGCGCCAGGTCTCGGCTACTACAGCGCTGGGGCGACCAAATTCGGGGCAGCGGGCGACTTCGTCACGGCGCCCGAGCTGGGCCCGCTGTTTGCGCGCAGCCTCGCCAATGCGTTCGCGATGACGCTAAGCGCGTTAGGAGGGCAGGGTGATGTTTTGGAGCTTGGCGGCGGCAGCGGCGTGTTCGCTGCCGATGCGCTGCTGGCGTTGCACGCGATTGAATCGCTGCCGACGCGCTATCGCATACTCGAACCCAGCGCTGACCTGCGCGAACGTCAGCGCGCGCATCTGAATGAGCGGCTTCCGCAGAACGTGACTGCGCGAGTTGAATGGCTGGACGCTTTGCCGCAGCAGCCATGGCGCGGCGTGCTGTTTGCCAACGAGGTGCTAGACGCACTGCCTGCCACGCGATTCTGCGTCGGTGAAGAAGAGCTGCAGGAAGAGCATGTCGCGCTCGACGCCGATGGCCGTCTGCTGCGGGTTGACCACCCGGCGGATGCGATGCTTTTACGCGCCGTGCTGCATATCGAGCAGCGACTTGGCAGCCGATTGCCGACGGGCTATCGCTCCGAAGTGCTGGTGCAGCTGCCGTGGTGGATTCAGGCGGTCAGCGCGGAACTTGAGCAGGGCGTGATGCTGTTTCTTGACTACGGCTATCCGCGCGCCGAGTTTTACCTGCCTGAGCGCAGCGACGGCACTTTAATTTGTCATTACCGCCACCGCGCGCATCAGGAGCCGCTGTGGCTGCCCGGATTGTCAGACATCACCAGCTTTGTCGATTTTAGTGCGGTAGCCGAGGCGGGCGTAGGCGCTGGATTTGAGCTCGCGGGATTCGCGCCGCAGGCGGGTTTTTTGCTTGGCTGCGGATTGCTGGATCAACTTGCGGTGATGCAGTCGGCGCCGATGGATGCGATGCGCGCCGCTGAGCAGGCGCGCAAGCTGCTACTGCCCGGCGAGATGGGCGAGCGTTTCAAAGCGATCGGATTTCAGCGTGGAGTCGACGTGTCGGCGATGTTTTCCGAAGCAGATCGGCGCTCACGTCTGTGAGCGCGCGTCGCAGCTAACCGCGTTTCGGCCGCGGCGTCGCCCACATTCTTATGTTGGCGCGGAAGACTTCGACGCCGCCGGGGTCAGTGACGCTGACTTTGATTGGCAGTTCGTAGCCGTGCTCGGCGTGAACCGCCGCAACCGCTGGCGTCCCAGTCGCGCGCATCCGACCACTCGCCTTGGCGAGGTATTCGACCTCCATGCCTTTCGGAATCCAGCGCATCGAGGTCGGAAGACTTGCCTCGCTGAGCAGCCCAGCGACCATTTCAGCCAAGTTGCAGAGCGCGATGGCGTGCACTGTTCCGATATGGTTCTGCACGCTCCGACGATGCGGAATCTCGATCACGCAGCGGTCGGGCTCAAGTTCAATAACGCGCGGGCGAATGCTGCCGAAATAGGGCGCTGTCCAGCACACCAAGCGACTGAACATCCACCTGCCGGCCGGCAGCGCTGCCAGCCGGCGATAGCGTGCAAGTGTGGTCGGAACAGCGGCCATACGATCAGGCTGCTTCTGACTTGCGATTCTGCGTCCGCCGATACAGAGCGGCGGATTCAAGATCGGCTGGGTCAAAGTCATCGACGCTGATGGTGTCGTGGACGATTGCCGCCAGCTCGTTGAGCAGCGCGACCTCGTCGGCACTCAACATGCCTTTCAGCTGCGCCTCGTTGAGCTGGCCGTGGGTATCGAGACTGGTCAGCTCGCCCGACTTCACAAGCTTCTGGAACTTGCGCTCGACTGGCTCGGCGGCGATGGCTTTCGGCAGTGCCGCGTGAATACGTCCGGCCGGATTGTTGGCGCACGGCGTCAAGAACACACCTTCACCAATGCGATCACGCGTCTCAGATGGATTCATCAGAATGCTGGCGGCGCGGTGGCCCAAACGATCCGAAGGCGCTTGCGCGCGTCGACCCCACGGGAACACCAGCAGCCACAGCGCGTAGCCGGCGGGACGAATAGGAAAGTTGCGCAGCGCTGCCGACAGCGCGAGCTCGATCTTGTGCGCCGCGTCGTGGAACGCCCACGCCAGCAGCGGGCGCTCAGACGCCGGACAGTCTCGATCTTCATAGCGCTTGAGCATGGCAGACGCGATATACAGCTGGCTCAGGACGTCGCCCAAGCGGCCCGACAGGCTCTCTTTGAATTTCAGCTTGCCGCCCAGCAAAAGCATTGATGTATCGGCGACCAGCGCAAGGTTGGCCGAGTAGCGATTGAGCTTGCGATAGTAGCGGCGCGTGTAGGCGTCGCCTGGCACGCGGCCAATCAGCGAGCCAGTCAGACCCAGCACCCAGCTGCGGACGGCGTTCGACACCGCAAAGCCGATGTGGCCAAACAGGTTGCGATCAAACTCGTATAGGCGAGTTTGCGGATCGGGGTGCTGCGCGGCCTGCATCTCTTTCAGCACCCAAGGATGGCAGCGAATCGCGCCCTGACCAAAGATCATCAGCGAGCGCGTCATGATGTTAGCGCCTTCGACGGTGATCGAGATCGGCGCGGCCTGCCATCCGCGGCCGAGGTAATTTTTCGGCCCTAAAATAACGCCTTTGCCGCCGTGCACGTCCATCGCATCGCTGCCGATCTGCCGCGCCATCTCGGTGCAGTGATACTTGGCGATGGCCGAAGGCACCGCCGGCTTTTCGCCACGATCCACTGCCGACGCGGTCGCTTCCGACAGTGCGCTTATCGCGTAGGTGTTGCCGGCAATGCGCGCCAGCGCCTCTTCAACGCCCT
>JBBSIY010000373.1:0-3426 GCA_038257785.1 Lysobacterales bacterium | reverse complement strand
GGTCCGCTTCACGTATTGGATCGCAAGCTCGCCGTGTTGGCGAAAGTGGACACGCTCGGGCCAGCGACCAATCCAGCTGGACCGGGGCACGTCGTCAATGCGCTGCGTGTGGCGTTGGAATCAGTAGGAATCGCCAAGGTGCCAGCTTGCCGTGATCGGGGACGCGCACAGCTGCCGACAGCCAGCGCTGCAGCTGGGCGTCGTCGGGCGCAGGTTCGGCGAGCAGTCGCGACGGAACCGAGCGTCGCTGCTCAAGCAAAGCGATGGGATTTGTGAGTTCTCGTCCAACAGGGCTAGTCATTTGGGGTCTGAAAGTGTCTGTGTAGGGCAGGCGCGACTGTGTTTCAATTGGTAAAAAGTGTGTCGCGCGACTCAGTTTAACGTCGCTGTCTGTGGCGCAAATGCGACCATGTTCACGACAGAGCCTGCGGTCAGCTTTCTATACTGCTTAGGTCAAAAAAGTATGCCATTGGAAACGTAGCGCGCTATGGACACTCCCACCGCCCGAACCAACATCGTCGACGTGCGCAGTCGCTCAGGTGAGCAGGTGAATGATCTGCTGACTGGCGCACGCGCGGCGGTTATGCGGACGTTGCCTGCGGTGCTCGCCAATGTACTTGATCGTGCAGACGATGCGCTGTTCGACTTTGTCCAAAAGTCCAGCAGCAGTCTTGAGCAGCAGGAATACTTCGACACCATGCGCGAGCTGCGGCGGCAGCGCGGTGTGATTGAGCAGCGTTTCCGTGAGCAGATTGGCGTCAGTTTCGCCGCACTGGGGCGCGGACAGCCAATCGTTGTGCGCTGCGCGCCGCAGACCGAAACAGAGGCGGACCGTGGGCTCAGCCTAGTTGGCGCGGACGAACTCGACGAGCAGCTGGCCGCGGAACAGTTGGCCGGCGCGCTTGAGCGCCGTCATAGCGGTCCGCTTCACGTATTGGATCGCAAGCTCGCCGTGTTGGCGAAAGTGGACACGCTCGGGCCAGCGACCAATCCAGCTGGACCGGGGCACGTCGTCAATGCGCTGCGTGTGGCGTTGGAAGGCATCGTTCCGGCGCTGCCGCCGCGTTTGGTCCTCTACAAAATCTATGAGCGTGACGTGCAGACGGCGCTCACTGCCCTTTATGCCGAGCTAAGTAGGCTGCTGGTAGATGTCACTGTTGCCGACCCGGCCGCAGCCGCGCAGGCCCGTCGTCGCGACGTACCAAAAAGCCCTAAGTATCCGAGTCAATACGCTGATACCAGCCTGCCTACGGACGAAGGCGTGTCCAGCGGCTATGCGTCGGGTGGTGGCGGTTACGGCAGCGGATCGGGGGCGGGACACGCGACTGCTTCGCACGATATTGATGAGCTGTTGCCGACGCTTCGGGCGCTGCTTAACGAATATCGTGCTGCGCGCCAGAGCTCAGAGCCGGCCGGTGCCGCACGCGTGCCAACGATGGATGTGCATGGCACGGTAAGCACGCTATCGAACCTGCAGTCGGAGCTTCCGCAAGCGGTTCGTTCGGCGATAGACGACCCCAGCGCGTCGTTGAGCGTATTGCTCAAGCAAGAGGTGTTGCGGCGTGCCGAGCAAATGGGGTTGACTGGGCCGCAGTCGCGTCTCGACGAGCGCGGCGAAGAATCGCTCGAGCTGGTCGGCATGCTGTTTGATGCCCTTTTAGGCCAGCGCAATTTTGAACACGGCGTGCGCGATCAAATGGCGCGCATGGTTGTGCCGTATGCCAAAGCATCGCTGCTGGATCAGCAGATGTTTGCGATGAAGTCGCACCCAGCGCGCCGACTGCTCAACACGGTGGCTGAAGCTTGCGACGGTAATCGCGGCGAAACGACCGCCGAGCGTGAGCTTCTAGGTCGCGTTGAGGGCACGGTTGACCGCTTGGTCAGTGATTTCAACGAAGACCTCGCGATTTTTTCCGAGCTCGATGTCGAGCTCCGGTCGTTCTTTGATCAGCACAAGCAGCGTGTCGAGCTTACTGAGCGTCGCGCGACCGAAGCGCAGCGAGGTAAAGAGCGCCTCGATGAAGCGCGCGCAATGGCAAATTGCGAACTTGCGGCGGTGATGGGCGGGCGCAATGCGCCCCCGGCAATCGAGCAGTTCCTCACCCACTATTGGACGCACCACATTGCCGTAGTCGCGCTGCGCGATGGCGTCGAGTCATCGCGCTTCAAGCTAGCGCGCGATGCGGGTGATCAGCTCTGGTCTGCTTTTCTGGGCAGCGAGAACGGCGCGCCGCGCCCGATTGATCTGCGCGATCATCTGGTGCGCGTACTTGGCTCGTCCGGCGTTACCGGGGTGTCGGCTGATGAGACCGTAGGCGCTATCGAGTGGGTGCTGCAGGCGCTGCGTTTGGGGCGTGTCGAAGCAGCGCACAGCCGGCAGCTTCCGGCGGTCGACTCGGCTCCGGCCACTGCCACCGAGGCCGCGACTCCCGCAGCCGTCAGTGTTTCGGTGCCGGAAGTCGTTGAGTCCGCTGTGACTGCCGACGAGGCCACCGTTCCGGCGGTCGAAGCCCCCGTGGTTGCAGAAGCGCTCGCGGCCTACGAGCCAGAAGACGTGGAGCGCGTCAAAGCCCTGCAGGTGGGCAACTGGGTCGAGTTCATTGGTGCGGACGGCACGCCACAGCCGGCCAAACTTAGCTGGATCAGCCCAATTTCGTCGCGACTGTTGTTCGTCAACCGTCGCGGTATGCGCCTCTGCGCGAGTTCGGCAGAAGAGCTGGCCGAGCAGATCAAGCAGGGCAAGATGGTGTTGCGCGCGGCCGACAGTGCGTTCGAGCGTGCGATGAGCCAGGTGCTCGGCAAGCTTCGCGATGCGACGCCTGCTAAGTAGGTTGGGGCATCCGCGCTCGGAGCCAATGTTTGGGCTCGCTTACGTGAAGGTGATTTTGAGCGACTGACCCCCCAAGAGCCCCCGCTTGGTTTAGCATCCTCGCTGGGGATTCTTAATTTGCTTGGGGGTGTCATGCCGATCACCATCGTGGCGGTGCGTGAAAACGCGCCCAATGAACGCCGCGCCGCGCTCTCGCCGGACGTCGTAAAGAAGCTAAAAGGGCTCGGGGCCGACGTCTTGATCGAGTCTGGCATCGGAGCTCGCGCGCATTTGCCTGACGCTGTGTTTGCAGGCGTAGAAGTGGCCGCGGATGTCGCTAGCGCAATCGCTCGCGCCGATGTGCTGCTAAAGGTGCAGCCACCGACCCTTGAGGAAATCGCCGGCTTGCGCGAAGGCGCGGTGCTGATCGGTTATCTAGCCCCGCACGCGGATGATGCGCGTATCAAGGCGCTGCGTGACCGCAAGATCAGCGCGTTTTCGATGGAGCTGCTGCCGCGCACCACCCGCGCGCAAGCGATGGACGTTCTGTCAAGTCAGGCCGGTATGGCGGGCTACAAGGCGGTGCTGATCGCGGCTGAAGTGTCGGGCAAGTTTTT
>JBBSIY010000372.1:0-3429 GCA_038257785.1 Lysobacterales bacterium | reverse complement strand
GCACGATCTGCGCTTCTAATGAGACCGGCAACAGCCGTGGACTCATGTCGATGTCGCGGTACTTCGCCATGCTCGTTCTCGCTTGCTGGGGCAGATGTATTCCAGCAAGATCAGCAGAGTTTTTCTACAGCCTCGTTAGAAGGCTTGATATCGCGATGAATAACGCCCTGCGCATGCGCAAACGCCAGCGCATCACACACTTGCAGTAGGAGGCCGATACGCTGGTCCAGCCGCAAGCCGAGCGCCAGTGAATGGCGATCAATCGACTCACCATCGATGTACTCCATTGCGAACCAAGGTCTGCCGTCTCCCGCTCGCCCCCCGTCCAGCAAGCGCGCGATGTGCGAGTGCCGAAGGCTAGCCAGCGCCTGACGCTCGCGTTCAAACAAAGCAAGCGCCACTTCGCCAGGCTGCGCCGACTGCATCCACTTAAGCGCCACCTGCTGCTGGTACTCGCCGTCATCGCGTTCGGCAAGATAGACAATCGCCATGCCGCCGCGGCCGAGCTCCCGCATAACGCGGTACGCGCCCAGCATCTGCCCGCTTGCCAATGCCGCGGCGCGCTCGCGTCGATCCAGCAACGATTGGGCAACTGCGCCCTGCAGGGCACCGCCAGTCAAGAGATCTTCGGGACGAATCGGCATTGATTGCTACTTCCGAACGCGCAAAACGTGATGATGCACCCGGCGAGCGTGGTTTGAGACAGAGTTCGTGCGCGCGAACGCTATAGTCACGCCGTGAATCTATCCGACCACTCTCCGTGCTGAGCTTCGCAGGCGTTGCCGCCGCTGCGCTGATCTGGCTCGGCCTGCTGTTCGCTGCGGCGGTTTTCGGCGAGCGCCGCAGCGCGCTTTCAGGTCGATTCGCTGGCGTCGTGTATGCGCTGTCGCTGGCTATCTACTGCACGTCGTGGACCTTCTACGGCACGGTGACGCAGGGCGTGCGCAGCGGCTGGTGGCTGCCTCCTACATTTCTCGGCACCATTGCGCTTTACCTGCTCGCTTTGCCGCTGTTGGATCGCCTGCTGACGGTCGCAAAGTCAGTCAATGCCACGTCGGTGGCCGACTTCATCGCCAGTCGCTGCGGCAAAAGCAGCGGGCTGGCTGCGCTGGTGACGCTGGTCGCGCTGGTCGGCATGGTGCCGTACATCGCGCTACAGCTAAAAGCCGTGGCGATGAGCTTCGCGACCTTGGTAGCCAGCGGCTCAGAGCCGCCCGCGTGGCAGGACAGCGCGTTCTATATCGCGGTGGTGATGGCCATTTTCGCGATGCTGTTCGGCACCCGCCGCACGGCGTCCGATGAAGGCAATCGCGGGCTCGTTCTGGCGATGGCGTTCGAGGCTGTGTTCAAACTGACCGCCATATTGGCGGTTGGCATTTTTGTGGTGTTCTCGCTCTACGGCAGCCCGCTGGCGCTGCACGCGGCATGGGAAGCCAAGCAAGTCGCACCCGCTGCTGCGCAACCGACCGCGTACCTCACGCTGGCGGCGCTCGGCGTAATCGCCATGCTAACCCTACCGCATCAGTTTCATGTCGGCGTTGTCGAGTGTCGCGATCGCCAGCATTTGCGCACGGCGCGCTGGCTGTTCCCGCTTTTTCTACTGCTGATCAGCCTGCCGGTGTGGCCGCTGGCGCGCGCCGGCGTGCTCGAGCTTGGGCCAGTGGGCATGCCCTCAGATCTTTACGTACTTGGCTTGCCGCTGCTGCACGATCAGCGCGCGCTGACGCTGTTCGCTTTCCTCGGTGGCTTGAGCGCGGCGACCGGCATGGTGATTCTTGCCAGTCTGTCGCTCGCCATCATGCTCGGCAATCACTGGATAACGCCGATTCTGCTGCGTGGCAAATGGTCGGCCCAGCACTGGGCGCGGCACGACGGTCTCGATACGCCCGCTGAGCGCGGCCGATGGTTCGGCGATGTCCGTTGGCAGCGTCGCGCCGGCATCGCGCTTGTACTGGCGCTGGGCTACGGCTACTCACGTGCGCTCGGCGGCTTGGATGCATTGGCGGACATCGGAGCGCAGTCGTTCTCGGCGCTGGCCCAGCTTGCGCCCGCCGTGCTGCTTGGCATCTATCGCCCACAGCTGCCTGCGCGCGCTATTGGCGTCGGACTAACGGTAGGATTTCTGATCTGGGCCTACGTGTTGATCGCACCGCTGTTGGCAGATGGTGCGGAGTGGGCGCAGGCGGGGCCGTTCGGACTGCGCTGGCTGGCACCGACCGCCTTGCTCGGTACCGAAGCGTGGGACGCGCTTTCCCGCGCAGTTTGGATCAGCCTCGCGGCCAATGTCGCGACGCTAGCATTGATGGCTCGCTTTTCGCCATCTCGGCTTGGCACCGCACACGCGGTGCCGATCGATGGGCAGCCGCTTTCTGCCGAAGCACTGCGCGCTGTGGCACGGCGATTCTTGAGCGAAGAACGGCTTGCGCGCGTGTTCGATCAGCGTAGCGAGACCATGCAGCGGCTAGAGGATCGCGTCGGTCATGAGCTGACGGCGGTTTTGGGCGCCGCCTCGACGCGCTTGCTGCTCGATGCCGCCAAGCGCGGCAGCGACCGACAGCTCGAGGAAGTCGCCAGTATCGTCGGCGAAGCGGCGCAGGTCGCGCGTTTTTCTCAGCAGGTTCTTGAGGCAGCGCTGCAAAACATGTCGCAGGGCATAAGCGTGGTTGACGCCCAGCTACAGCTGGTCGCGTGGAATCAACCCTACGCCGAGCGCTTCGGCTTTCCAGCCGAGCTGCTGCAGGTAGGCCGCCCGATCTCTGACCTGGCGCGATTCGCTGTGCGTCAGCTGGTGAATGACGATGCCAGTGCAGAACGCGAGGTGCAGCGACGACTCACATTTATGCGCGCCGGCACGCCGCATCTGAGCGAACGTCAGTTCCCGGATGGATCGATTATTGAGATTCGCGGCAATCCGATGCCGGGTGGCGGGTTCGTCGCCACCTTCACCGACGTCACCGCATTTCGACGCACCGAGGAACAGCTAAAAGGCATCGCCGAAACTCTCGAGCAGCGCGTGATCGATCGCACCGATCAGCTAGCTCAGGCAAGCGCTGCCGCACAGCGAGCCAGTCGCGACAAGACGCGATTTCTCGCTGCGGTCAGCCACGACTTAGCGCAGCCCTTGAACGCAGCACGCTTGTTTACGCACACCCTCACGCAGCAGCTATCGACCCGCGAGCAGCGCCTCCTCGGTATCCAAATCGAAGGCTCGCTCGGCGCCGCTGAGAGCCTGCTTAGCGGCCTGCTCGACATGTCGCGGCTTGATGCGGGCGGACTTTCGCCGACCGTCAGCGCGTTCGCGCTCAACCATCTTTTGCAGCCTTTAGCCGCCGAATTTCGCGTGCTGGCCGATGAGAAAGGTCTGCAGCTTCGCGCCGCGCGCACAACGCTTTGGGTGCGTACCGATCCACAGCTGCTGCGCCGCGTGCT
>JBBSIY010000371.1:0-3432 GCA_038257785.1 Lysobacterales bacterium | reverse complement strand
TCAGACGGAAAGTGTGCCGGCACCCAATCGATCAGCACACCCAACCCGCATGCATGGCAGGCATCGACGAAGCGCTCGAAACCGTCCGGCGAGCCGTGACGTGCGCTGGGTGCAAACATACCCAGTGTTTGATAGCCCCACGAGCCATCGAACGGATATTCGCTAATGGGCAACAGCTCAATGTGGGTGAAGCCAAGATCTGCCGCGTAGCTGGGCAGCACCTTCGCAAGCGCATCCCAGTCGGGAAACTCGGCGTTTTCCAGCGTGCGCCACGACGCGGCGTGGACCTCGTAAATGCTGATTGGCGCGTCGCGTCGATTGGCGGCTGCGCGACGCGACGGCAGCACTCGGCCACTGTCCGACGCTGCGACCACGCTTGCGGTATCCGGCCGCAGCTGAGCCTGCCGCGCATAGGGATCCGCCTTCAGCGGCAAGAGGTCGCCGTTGCGGTCCAGCAGCTCAAATTTATACAGTTCGCCGACGCTGATCTGCGGGACAAATATCTCCCAAACGCCCGCTGCATGACGCAGCCGCATCGGATGGCGGCGTCCATCCCATCCGTTGAATCCGCCCACAACGCTGACGCGCCGCGCATTGGGTGCCCAAAGTGCGAAGCGAACGCCCTCAACGTTGCCAACCGTGATCGGATGCGCGCCGAGAATCTTCCAGCTACGCGGTTCGCGCCCTGCGGCTAAGTCATGCAGTTCGGCATCGGAAAGCTGCGGACCAGACGCATAAGCGTCAGCCATCTCGCTGATGTGGTCATCGTCCCAACGCACCCTCAAGCGGTATTCGAAGCGCTTGCGCCGCCGACCCATAGCTGCTTCAAACACCCCATCAGGATGGCGCAACGCCAGGTCGGCGACCGCTTTGCCTGTTGCAGCATCCAGCACGGTGACCGACAGCGCGCCTGGCAACAGCGCGCGCAGCCACAGGCGGCCGTTGAGCTCATGAAGCCCAAGCACCGCAAACGGGTCGGCGTGACGTGCACCGACCAGCGCTTCGATGTCGGCGTCGTCAAGCACTGACGGCAAGTGGCGATTTCGCGCGCGCATTCTGCACAGCGGCGACGGACCAGACCTTGCTTGCGTACTCAGCTACCGTTCGGTCGGTCGAGAACGCGCCCATGCCGGCGATATTCAGCAGGGCGCGCTCCGCCCAGGCATCGGGTCTGCGGAACAGCTGATCCACTTCGCCCTGCGTTTGCACGTAAGCGGCAAAATCCGCCAGCAGGCAATAGCGATCGTGCTTCAACAAGCCATCGACCAAGCCACGATAGCGCTCGGGCTCCGCTGCGTTGAACACGCCGGTCGAAATGCTGTCGAGCACGCGCCGCAACACAGGGTTTTGCTGCGCGCACAGCGCCGGATCGTAGCCCAGCGACTTGAGCTCGACGACTTGCTCAGCGCGCAGACCAAAGACAAACATGTGGTCCACACCCATCGCCTCGGCCATTTCGATATTGGCACCGTCCCACGTGCCGATCGTGCAGGCACCGTTGAGTGCGAATTTCATATTGCCTGTGCCAGACGCCTCGGTTCCGGCCGTGGATATCTGCTCTGAAAGATCTGCCGCCGGAATGATCACTTCCGCCAACGAGACGCTGTAGTTAGGCAGAAACACGAGCTTCAGCGCCGACCCGATGCGCGGGTCGGAGTTGACCGTTCTACCCACATCGTGGGCGAGTTGAATGATCTGTTTGGCCACGTGGTAAGCCGACGCCGCCTTGCCGGCGATGACGACGGTGCGCGGCACCCAGCCCAATCCATCCGGTCCGTCCGGGTTGCCGAGGATGGCCTGATAGCGCGCCACGACGTGCAGGATGTTGAGTAACTGACGCTTGTATTCATGGATCCGTTTGATCTGTACATCGAACAGACTTGCAGGATCGACCGTCACCCCAACGCTGCGACGAATCAGAGCCGCCAGCCGCTGCTTGTTGCCTAGTTTTATCGCCAAAAATGCTTGCTGCAAACCGGGCGTGCTCGCGTGATCGCGCACTCTGCTTAGCTGAGTTAGATCGGCGCGCCAGCCATCGCTAATGGTTGCATCCAACAGCTGCGACAGTGCGGGATTGGCTTGAATGAGCCAGCGCCGCGGCGTGACTCCGTTGGTGACGTTGATAAAACGCTGCGGGAACAGTTTTGCGTAGTCAGCGAAGATCGTTTCCACCATCAAGCGCGAATGCAGCGCCGCAACGCCGTTAACCCGATGCGAAGCGACCACGGCCAGCGCCGCCATCCGCACGCGACGCTCACCGCGCTCATGGATCAGTGAAACGCGTGCGGCAAATGCGTCGTCGCCCGGAAAGCGCGTTCTAACCTGCTCGAGAAACTCTTGATTAATCGCGTAGATGATCTCCAAATGCCGCGGCAGCAGCTGCTCGAACATCCGCACCGGCCATGTTTCTAGGGCTTCGGGCATCAAGGTATGGTTGGTGTAGGAAATGGCCTGCTGGGTGACTTCCCAGGCCTCCTTCCACGCTAGACCATGTTCGTCCAACAGCAGACGCATCAGCTCCGCAGGTGCCAGCGCCGGGTGCGTGTCGTTGAGATGAATCGCGTTGCGCAGACCCAGATCTCCGACGCTGCCGAACTCACGCAGGTGGCGTGCGAGCAAATCCTGCAGCGAGGCGCTGACTAAGAACGCCTCCTGCTTCAGGCGCAGCTCGCGCCCTGCGTCCGTGCTGTCGTCTGGATAGAGCACCCAGTTCAGAACATCCGCTGACTGACGATTACGACCGGCTACCGCATGATCGCCCCGGCAGAACGCCGCGAAGTCGATCGCCTCGGAACTCTGCGCCTGCCACTGCCGGAGTGTCGAAACGCGCTCGCTGCTATGCGCGGGAACGATGAAATCGTGCGCCTCTGCAATGACGATTTCCGCTGGCAGCCAGCGGCCAACGCCTCCAGCGTCCGGCTGCAAACGGCCGCCAAATCCGACGCGATATGAAATCTCCGGGCGAGCGACGCTCCACGGTTCACCGCGTCGCATCCAGTCGTCCGGCGTTTCAACCTGGCGGCCATCTGAAATAGCCTGCGCGAACATGCCGAACTGATAGCGCAGACCATAGCCGAATGACGGCAATGTCAGTTCTGCGAACGAATCTAAAAAGCACGCCGCTAGGCGACCGAGCCCGCCGTTGCCAAGAGCAGCGTCCGGCTCCCGTTCGAGCACCGCGCCTAGTTCTAAACCTTGCTCAGCCAACAGTGCGCGCAGCGGCACCTCGAGTCCGGCGGCTGCGAGCGCGTTGCCGGTCGCGCGCCCCATCAGAAACTCCATCGAAAGATAGTGCACGCGGCGGTGAGGGCTATGCGATCTGCGCGCTGCGTCCTCGGACTGTGTCTGCGCCCAGCGCATCTTTAATACCTCGCGACAGGCAGCCGCAGCCGCCGCAAGCGCAACGTCAGCGCTCGGCGCACCGACCGCCTG